>JACZVJ010000022.1 GCA_022572725.1 Nitrospinota bacterium
GGGTATTGAACTTTAGTCAGTTGCCCCTCGAGGCTGTGAGCGAAGGAGACCTGCTTAATCACAAACACGAAATCCATGCTTTTGGTGTCACGAGTGGGTTGCCGTCGGCTCTATTAGAATCCAAAGAGCCCTTTTTTACTTATTCTTTCGAGATTCCCATTTCCGGGAAAGTACCGATGCCCACCCTCCTCCGCCGCATGCATCATAGGATTTTAGAAGGCCCTCCTCTGCCCACACTTGAAGCGCTCCGTGAATGTCAGGCCATGGTGAAGGAGGCCCTGGAGGCCATTTTGGATAAGAGAGGATGGTGGTTTGAAATGCCCGCCATGAAACCACTCGTTCTCAATCCCATATCGGTGGGAGATTCGGATCCCACCTGGCATGTGTTTAACCTTGACGGTCGCCCCGCAGTCGCTTTCCGGCTTTCTCTCCTCAACCTTTTGGCGGGAGGTGCTCAGCGTGTCCGAAGGTGCCCTGCCTGTCAGACGATCTTTCTTATTGACCGCCGCAATCAAGAGTATTGTTCAACCCGGTGCCAAAGCCGCCAGGCTACGCAGGCGTATCGGGAGCGCCATGGGATGGTGACGGGACGGCCACGAGGACGACCCCGCAAAGCAGCAGTGAAGAAGGCCCAGAAAGTCAAACCCTCCAAGAAAGGAGAAACCAAACATCATGGCAAGAAAAGGAAACCCCAATCGCGGCATCGTTGAAAAGCCGCCAGGCTCAGGGAAGTGGTGGGTCCGTATCTTCCTTAATGGAAGAGAGCGGTGGTTTCGGTGTGAGAATAAAACGCAGGCTAAGGCTCTATACGGACGCCTGAAAGCAGAGGCACGAGAAGGGCAGTATTTTACGAAGGAAAAGCCCCTGCCTTTCCGTCAACTCGCCAAAGACTACGCGGAAGAGGTTGATACCACCCGGCGAGGCCGAACCGGTGATGATCGGGCAAGAATTCAGCGTTGGGTCACCGCCTTCGGAGATCAGGACGCGAAAACCTTGACTGTGTCTCAAATCCGAGCGGTCCTACGGTCGCTCAGGAAGGAACAAAGGAAACCCGCCACCATTCACCGGCACCTAACAGTTCTCAAGGCCATTCTCAACCACGCGGATGGCTTGGAGACCCTTCTGACTGAAATCCGCAAGAAGATCAAAGTGCCTCAGGGTGACAATAAATTGGTCAGGTATTTGACTCCAGAGCAGGAATCCACACTGAGTAACAACCTTCCACCAAAGTACCAGCCTATCGTAGTTGTGGCCATCAATACCGGATGCCGACAAGGGGAATTGCTCAAGGTAAGGTGGGCAGACCTAGACTGGAATTTGGGCATTATGACGATCAGAGAGAGTAAGGCAGGGGAAAGCCGACGTGCCCCACTCAACTCCCTTGTGCAGGCCGTTCTGGCGAAGATTCAGGCTAATCTATCGCCGTCACCAACAGATCTGATCTTTCCTTTGGATGCCAGACACCTCAGAAGGACGTTTGACAAGGCTGTCATAGAATCGGGCCTAGCCCCGTTCCGGTTTCATGACCTTCGGCATACCTTTGCCTCTCGCCTTGCCATGCAAGGGGCCAATGATCGAACGCTTATGGCTCTTGGAGGGTGGAAATCCCCGGCCATGCTATCTCGGTATGCCCACCTCTCGCCGACCCACCTTTGGCAGGCTGTGGAGGGCTTAACCAAACTTGGAACTGGGAGTAAAACTGGGAGTGAGGAAAAGGGAGAGCAGGTAGAGGGCGTGCAACCTATTGAAAAGACTGGTGAGCCGCCCGGGATTCGAACCCGGGACCCTCGCCTTAAAAGGGCGATGCTCTACCACCTGAGCTAGCGGCCCACCGAGCGGCGATGCTAGCAACCACTCTCCAGCTTGTCAAACGAAGGCTCTTGTTCCTGTTAGGCACTTGCTCTGGGAACTTTCACACGTGGCCGGGTTCGGGTGAGCGGATTTCTGAGGGTAATGGTTTGCTCCCGCCCAGAGCCGGTGGAAATAATATCGATTGGGCACCCCGTTAAACCTTCAATGCAAGCCAAGTAGCGTTTTGCCTCTACAGGAAGTGCGCGATATGAGGACACGCCGGTCGTAGAAGCGAACCATCCCGGTAACACCTTATAGACAGGTTCACACTCAGACAGAATGTGAAGATCGGAAGGCATCTCCTTGTACAATTTCCCAGCATGCCTGTATCCCACGGCAATCTTCAGATGCCGGCACCCATCAAGAACATCCAACTTGGTCACGGCCAGAGAGGAAAACCCGTTCACCCGGACGGCATATCGGAGGACCACCGCATCCAGCCACCCACACCGTCGGGGTCGTCCCGTAGTGGCGCCAAACTCTTGCCCCCGCTCTTGAAGCCCTTCGCCAACATCATCGGACAATTCCGTGGGGAATGGACCGCTTCCCACACGGGTGGTATAGGCCTTCGTCACCCCAAGAACCGCATCAATCTTGGTGGGCCCCACACCGGTACCCGTGCACGCTCCACCGGCACAGGCATTTGAAGAGGTCACATAAGGATAGGTTCCAAGATCCACATCCAGATGTGTGCCCTGCGCCCCTTCAAACAATACACTTTGCCCACTTTCCATGGCCCTATGCAAAAGCAGGGAATCATCCGCCACAAACTGTTTGAGTCGTTCCGCATATGGGAGGTACTCTTCACACACTTTCTCGGCGATGAACCCCTTCGCGTTATACACACGGCGAAGGAAGCTGTTAATTTCAACCAGGTTTTCCTCCACCTTGTGTCGAAAGACCTCCGGAGCCAGCAAATCCCCGATGCGAATGCCGAGGCGGGCCATCTTATCGACATAGGCCGGACCAATCCCCTTTCCCGTCGTCCCAATCCGGCGAGCCCCCTTCGCTTTTTCAGCGGCTTTGTCAATAGCTTTGTGGTAGGGCATGATCAGATGAGCCCGTGGGCTGATGGCGAGATTCCGGCCTATTTTGATCCCCTGCCCTTGCAGAAAATCCAGCTCTTCGATTAGGGCACCAGGGTCAATGACCACCCCATTTCCTAAAATACACAGCTTGCCTCGTGATAAAATTCCAGAGGGAATCAAATGAAACACGTAGGTGGCTTTTTTCGTCACGACCGTATGGCCAGCATTCGACCCGCCCTGGAACCGGACGATGACATCCGCATCATGGGCGAGGAAATCCACAATTTTACCCTTCCCCTCATCCCCCCATTGGGAACCGACAACCACCACATTCGCCATACCGGATTCACCCTTCGATAAAATGCCAAAAAAATGCTCTGACCTACCTCCAAGTCAGAGCCAAGCCTGAGATGATATTGAGGGATTTAATTAATTGTCAATAGAGCAACCTCTCTTGCCAGAGATGGAATGATGTTGTTTCCCCGATCCAAATTTCACCAGAAAAAAAAGGGTTGGCAATGAGATTGAAGGCAACAATCGATGCAAAGGGTTTGAGGAGCGAGCACCATTCCAGTTGGGACTAAGAATTCCCAACATCCCTCTCCCTAATGATAGCTTTCCAAATCAGTAGGAAACTTTTGACACTCGACTTCCTCTTTGTAGCGGCGGAGGGCTTGGAGAGCATCGGCCTTCAGATGGGCATAGGGTTTCACGAATTTTGGGACAAAGTCATCGAAAAGGCCGAGGAGGTCATAGAGAACCAGCACTTGGCCGTCACAGTGGGGACCTGCCCCAATTCCAATGGTGGGAATCGAAATCGTTTGCGTGATGGACTTCGCTAATCCAGCCGGCACGGCTTCCAAGACCAAGGAGAAAGCTCCGGCTGATTCGAGCGCCTTCGCATCGGCCAGCAGTGCATCCGCCCGTGCCCCGTTTTTTCCCTGAACCTTATATCCCCCATATTGATTGACTGACTGTGGGGTCATTCCCAAGTGCCCCATCACGGGAATTCCTACGCGGGTCATCGTGTGGACCCGATCCATGACCGGAGCCCCACCTTCCAACTTCACCGCCGCGGCTCCAGCCTGGATGAGCCGACCGGCATTGCGCACCGCTTCTTCCACGCTGACCTGGTAGGACATAAACGGCATATCCGCAATGACTAAGGCCTGGTCCGCCGCTCCCGCAACCAGGCGTGTGTGGTACACCATCTCGTCCATTGTCACGGTCAGGGTATCTTTCTTTCCCTGCACGACAACACCGAGCGAGTCCCCGACTAAAATCGCCTCGATGCCGGCCTGCTCCACGATGCGGGTAAACAAGGCGTCATAAGCCGTGACAACCACGAGTTTTTTGCCCGTCAGTTTGTGCCGTTGAAATTCCGGAACGGTCATCAGCTCAACTCCGCTTTCCTTAAAATTTCCGGAAGCCGGCTCACCCCCCTCGTAGCCATGATATGGACACCATCACAGTAGGGGCGAATGGCCTTAATGGTTCGGACGGCGATCTCGATCCCCACATCCTGCTCGTGGGCTTCCCCCGCTTTCCGCAACTCGGTCAATAGGACTTCCGGGACCTCAATGCCCGGAATATTCGCATTGAGATATTCTGCCATTCTGGCTGAGTGAAGGACCAACACTCCACCCAATACCTTCCCTTCGTGATGCCTGGCCTCCTTCATAAAAAGGCGAAATTTGTCTGGACAAAAAATGGCCTGAGTTTGAAAAAACTTGGCGCCGGCTTTTACCTTCGCCGCAAACTTTTGATGCATGATGGCCACCGAATCAGCTTCGGGCGCTACCGCTCCACCGATGAAAAATTCCGTCGCCCCGTCCAAGGCCTTCCCGGCCAAATCCCGACCATTATTTAATTGCCTAATCGTTTCCATCACTTGAACCGAGTCCAAATCGTACACCGGCTTGGCCTCTTTATGGTCCCCCACGTTCGGATCATCTCCTGTCAAGCACAACACATTACGAATGCCAAGGAGATGCCCTCCTAACAGATCCGACTGAATACCTATCCGGTTTCGATCTCGACAAGTCACCTGCATGACGGGATCATGCCCCTGTTCGTAAAGGAGGCGGCAGACAGCCAATGATCCTGCTCGCATGACCGCCGCCGTATTATCGGTCACATTGACTCCATGCACACGCCCTAGGAGGGCCTTGGTAGCTTCAAGCATTGCCCCCACGTTGGTCCCCTTAGGCGGGTTGACCTCCACAGTGACGGCGAACTCACGGCGCTCCAGGGCTGGTTTGAGAGTGGGTCTTCCATTGGTCATGAGGTTAATATCTGGAGGCTTGTAGGGACCTGAATTCTTCGGGAGTGTCTCCGATCGCCGACTTTAAACCCTTCCCTCGGTTGCTGCTCTTTGGGCAGCTTCGAGGGTATTGGCCAGCAACATGGCAATGGTCATGGGCCCCACGCCGCCCGGGACGGGAGAAATCCAACCAGCTCGCTCACGCACCGATTCAAAATCCACATCGCCGACCAAACGCCCATCATCAAGCCGATTGATCCCAACGTCTACCACTGTGGCGCCTTCCTTGACCATATCCGCCTTTACGAACTGTGCTCGTCCGATGGCGGCTACCAAAATATCCGCTTCTCGGCACACTGCAGGAAGATCCTTGGTGCGCGAATGGCAGACTGTCACGGTCGCATGCCGATGAATCAACAACATGGCGACGGGCTTGCCAACGATATGACTCCGCCCGATCACAACCGCCCGTTTGCCCTCAATCGGTATGCCGGTAGACTCAATCATCCGAACGACACCTTTGGGGGTGCAAGGGGTAAACACCGGATCACCTTCAACCAGACGGCCGATATTGTAGGGATGAAATCCATCTGCATCTTTCATGGGTGAGACTGCCCGGAGAACAAGCCCACTGTCAATGTGGGGAGGAAGGGGAAGTTGGACAAGAATTCCGTGAATCCTTGGATCGGCATTCGCCTTTTCAATAAGGGCCAACAGGTCCGGCTGGCTGATCGTAGCAGGGAGTGCATGGTCCTCGACATAGAATCCGGCAATATCACAAGCCTTTTTTTTGTTTCTGACATACACGGCAGAAGCCGGATTATCCCCCACCAGAAAGACCGCCAATCCAGGCCGGATGCCTGATTGGCTGTACAACTCGGTTACATCCTTGGCGATAGCTTCCCTGGTGGCCTGAGCCAACCTTTTCCCATCTATCAACTGTGCAGGCACCAATTTCTCCAAAGGAATTGGTATTCTTTGACAAGAGTGGACTCACGATAACAGGGCCTCCAAATTCAAGTCAATTATACTGGCCAATCGTGCCACTTTCTTGACACGTTCGAAACCCCTCTCGTACCATGCCAGGGTGTTCACCAATCAAGTTCCTCGTCTTTTTCGTCGATTTCATTCACAAATAATCAATAGTCCCTCCGTCGTTTTGAGACCCTCCTGGGGCACAGCCCTTGTCGTTCTGCTCATGTCCGGCCTATGGGGCCTGTTCTTCCCGCTCAATTCCTTTCCCGCCGCAATTGGAAATCTCCAGGCCCCTCAAAGCTTCATTGCCGACCCTTCCCACGATCAATACTTCATCGCCAATGCTAATGGGAACCCGGGGGAGCGTGATCATAATGGGTTCATTTCCAAGCTTGACAGCAAAGGCAATGTCATAGATCTCCATTTCATTCAAGGCGGGAAGGGAACCACCGTGTTACACTCCCCAAGCGGAATGGTCGTCGTCAATGAAACCCTTTACGTGGCCGACCTCGACTCGGTGAGAGGGTTTAAGACCACGACCGGCGAGCCAACCATCACCATTTCGTTGACGCGATCCCAAGCTAGGGAGCTGACTGGGCTCACCGCTGACCAGACCGGGGTTCTGTTTGTCTCGGATAGGCAAGGAAACGCCATTTACCGGATCGACCCAAGCCGGGACCACAGAGTTTCTCTTCTGATTCATGATGAAAGGCTGGGAGGACCGCATGGCCTGGCCATGCATCCAAAAACCGGGCGGTTGGTCGTCACGAGTTTCCAAAACGGCACGGTGTTAGAGGTGGATCACACTGGTGCCCTCACGGAGCTGGTGTCGAACTCGTTCTTCACCGGACGGTTCCGCAATCTCAGCGGGATCGACTTTGACCAGTATGGCACCATGTATGTTTCAGACATGACGGCTGGAAAAATTTGGCGGATCCACCAGGACTATAAAATGGAAGTGATTGCAGAATTTCTGATTTCTCCGGCCAGCGTCAACGTGGATCGTAGAAACCACTTGATTTTGGTTCCATATCTTTACGCCAATGGAGCGGAAATCAATGGATTAGAACGGCCTGCCAACGTGAGGAGTCCCAAGAAGAAAAGAAGAACACTCTCCCACTATGGCATGAGAGCCTTCGAAGGAGCTCAGGCCCAATGAGTAAATGCATCTATTGCCACGAACGCAAGGGGAAACGTTCTTGCCCAGCCCTCAGTGGCCTCATCTGCAGTCAATGTTGCGGGACCCACCGAATGGCAAGCATCACCTGCCCCCCTGACTGCGTGTACCTCGATTCGAACGTTGAATACCAACAGAAGCGGGTGGGGGTTCAGTTTGAACAAGACCGCCGGGCTTTGTACAAAGAGTTGTTAGAATTTGGTGGGGATAAAGCCGGCGAGATTTTCTACTTATTGGAGGCGATTACCTTTAAACATTTTCACGCGCGCCGGGATGCCCAAGATGGGGATGTCATCACCGCGATTCAATCGCTCCGGCGATCATTCAGCCCCATTCATATCTCCGAACTCGCCTCGCCGGCCTTTACCGAGGTGTTGAAAAAAGAATACAAAGCGTTTACGGACGGCCAAAAAGTGGATTCGCAAATGGTGAGCGAGGTATTAGATCGCGGGTTAACCTTCATCAACCAATTCTCAGGCAGTGGCCTTCGCTCCACCCGTTTCTTGAGCGGCCTCATCGGGTTCTTCAAGAGCCGCCACCCCGACGTCGCTGACCAACTCATGAAACTTGGAGACTCGGGCGGGCGAATCATTTTACCCAGTGGCGTTCAAATGGGGGGTCAGCACGCTCCTCTTCCCACTTCCTGATTACTCCCCTAGCCACCCACCTCGTTCTCCCAGCTCTCCTTTGGCAATTATTCAACGATCTCAACCGTCATTTCGATGCGCTCAAGTGGCATGTGGTCACGCTGGTCCCGTTTCTGATTCACAATTCGGTCCGCCACTTCGATGCCTTTGATCACCTCACCAAAAACCGTGTATTGCCCATCGAGGTGTGGCGCCATTCCGACCATGATGAAAAACTGCGACCCTGCACTGTTAGGATCTGCCGTTCGGGCTGCGGACACAATCCCCCGTTCATGGCGGATTTTATTGAATTCAGCAGGAAGCGTATACCCCGGGCCCCCCGTGCCATAACGATCTCGCTTACTCGGGTCTTTCGTGTTGGGATCTCCGCCTTGAATCATAAAGCCCGGAAGGACCCGATGAAAAATGGTGCCGTTATAAAATCCGGACTTGGCCAGTTTCATAAAACTTTCCACATGCTTGGGGGCCAACTCCTGGAAAAGAACGAGTTCCATTTCGCCAAACTTGGTTTTGATGATAGCGTGAGGGGCATGTTTACCAGCGTCCTTTTCACCAGCCACCTGGGTCACCCAGGAATTCCCAGCTACCACAAAACCAGCTAAACTCCAATACACGATCAAGGTCATAGCCACCCCGAGGGCTGTTTGGGTTACTCGACGCTTGCCTGCCATGCCCTTGCCTCCCTTCTTTGCTTTGTCCTCACCCTCTACCAGCTTTACGTGCTGAAGAGTTGGTCCAAAGCCTGCTTCGCTGCCATTTGCTCGGCCTCTTTTTTGTTCCTCCCCAGGCCCCAGCCATATATCTTACCCCTAATCCCCACCTCAACTTCAAACGCCTTGTTGTGATCGGGACCAGACTCACGCCTGACAGTATAGACCGGAAGGGCCTCAAACCGCTGTTGACACTGTTCCTGAAACTGGCTTTTGAAGTCTTGGTTATAGGCGAGGAGGGTCATGCCTTGCAACGTCCCGAATTCTTCGCTTAAGGTTCTCAGAACAAAGGACCGTGCCGGTTCCAGGCCTCCATCCAGGTATATCGCGGCAATCACCGCTTCCAACGCATTGGCGAGGAGGGAACTT
The DNA here is from genome assembly GCA_022572725.1 of Nitrospinota bacterium. GTDB lineage: Bacteria > Nitrospirota > Nitrospiria > Nitrospirales > UBA8639 > JACZVJ01. The sequence goes on from JACZVJ010000022.1 coordinate 9,021, forward strand.
TTTCCACGCCCCTTCGTCACTTCTTCTCCACGGCCCAAGCGAAGTAATTGCCCGAGCTTTAGCCGACTGGCGGCCTGAGCCAGTGAAACCCTGCTGACCAGCCGCGCTCTCACCTTCGACAACTCACCCTCAGTAAAAGTCGGATAAGCCGCGCTCAAATACTCACTGACCACCAAGGAAAGGACCGCATCCCCCAAAAACTCCAGCCGCTCGTTGTCTTTTTGTTCTGTGGAATGCTTTCCCTGGAGATGGGACCTATGGGTCAACGCCTCATCAAGTAAAGCCGATTGGCGAAACGTGTAGCCAATGGATTCTTGGGCTTCATGGGTAAACGTCATCTGGAGAGTTTACGAAGGGAACCCCGGGGGGCCTTCACCCAGGCATCAACCCAGGAAAGGGCATACGCAGTCCCAGTGGCCCTGGATGGGAAGAACGTGGTCGCACTGTGAATTGGAGAGGCAATCCCTGTTATCAGCGAAAGAGCCACTCAAAAGATGTATGGCAAAGAACTGAACAATAGTGCTTCCTTAGTTTTCTAAGGGATCCAGCCGCTTCATCACCAAGCACGCATTCACGCCACCAAACCCGAAGGCGTTGGAAATGGCAGCTCGGATGGAGGCGTTGCGGGCTTGTCCTACGACGTAATCCAAATCACATTCCGGGTCTTGATTCTCCAGATTGATCGTGGGGGGCAAAACCCCCTGGTAGAGGGCCAACATGGTAAACACCGCTTCGACCCCCCCAGCCGCCCCTAGGAGATGCCCAGTCATCGACTTAGTCGAGCTCACCGGAAGGCGGTAGGCATGCTCCCCGAAAACCTGCTTGATGACCTGGGTCTCAATTTTATCCGCAAAGGTTGAGGTGGCATGGGCATTCACGTACCCGACTTCTTCTTTGGCTACTCCAGCATCTTGGATTGCCTTTTCCATGCATTGGACGGCCCCCACCCCGTCATCAGGCGGAGCAGTAATGTGAAAGGCGTCACTCGTCATCCCATACCCAGCCATTTCACCATATATTCGGACCCCACGGCGGCGAGCCTGGTCCAGTTCCTCCAATACCACCACTCCCGCGCCCTCTCCAATGACAAAGCCATCCCGATCCCGGTCAAAAGGACGACTGGCATGCTCGGGATCATCGTTCCGTCGAGACAAGGCCTTGGCTGCCGCAAATCCCGCCACCCCTGTGGGACACACAACCGATTCCGTTCCCCCAGCCAGCATGACATCCGCTTCCCCACGCTGGATAATGCGAAAGGCATCCCCGATGCAGTGGTTACCAGTGGCACAGGCAGTCACCGCACAAGAATTAGGCCCACGGGCCCCAAACCGGATTGCCACCCACCCGGAGATTAAATTGATAATGACCATGGGAATAAAGAAAGGAGTCACGCGACCCGGGCCCTTTTCCAGCAGCACTTTATGGTACCGTTCAATAGCCGGCAGGCCGCCAATCCCCGCCCCAATATAGACCCCCACGCGATCCCTATTTTCCGGGGTCACCTTCAATCCAGCGTCATCCACCGCTTCTTGGCTGGCAGCCACGGCATACTGAATGAACGTGTCCATTTTCTTAATATCTTTTTTCTCAATGTAATCAGCCGGATTAAAATCTTTCACCTCACCGGCGATGCGGACGGGATAGTCCGAGGCATCAAACCGGGTAATCGGCCCGACGCCCGGTTGGCCCGACAAGATCGCCGACCAGGTCTTGGGCACACCGATACCCAGAGGCGTGACCAACCCCAAGCCGGTAATCACCACTCGTCGTCGCAGCCCGTCAGACATGAGGACTAGGGATTAGGACTTTTCCTTGATGTAGTCGATGGCCTGGGACACTTTTTGCATCTTCTCCGCCTCGTCATCGGGAATTTCAATGTCAAATTCTTCTTCGAGCGCCATCACGAGTTCGACTGTATCGAGGGAATCAGCTCCAAGATCTTGAACGAACGAAGCCTCGGGAACCACTTCATCTTCCTCAACACCCAATTGCTCCGCAATGATTTTTTTAACACGATCCTCTACCGCCATTGCCATTCCTACCTCCTCAATAAAAGACTGTTCCTGAATGACTCTTCACTCCCCAGTTTGATTTTTTCATCCCATGTGCAACCCACCATTGACGTGGAGGACCTGGCCAGTAAGATAGCTGGCCGCATCCGACACCAGAAACCGAACGGCCTCAGCCACATCAGTGGGCTGGCCCAAACGACCGATGGGGATCTGTTTGAGGAGTACCTCCTTAACTTCCGGGGTAAGCCCTTGTGTCATGGCCGTATCGATGAACCCCGGGGCTACCGCATTGACCGTGATGTTTCGACTGGCGTACTCCCGTGCCACCGTCTTGGTAAATCCAATCACCGCCGCTTTGGAGGCGGCATAATTGGCTTGCCCGACATTGCCCATGACCCCGACGACCGAGGCCATATTGACTATTCGACCATACCGCTGTTTAGACATCGTGCTGAGCACCGCTTTGGTGCAGTAAAAGGTTCCTGTCACATTGACCTGAATCACAACGTTCCAATCCTCCTCCCTCATTCGCACAAGGAGGCTGTCTCTTGTGACTCCCGCGTTGTTGACCAAAATATCGGTGCGCCCCCACGCCTTGAGCACCTGATCGGCCATCCCCTTGACGTCAGGCCAACTCCCTACATTGGCCTTAAGGGCCATGGCCCGCCGGCCAACTTTCTGTACACGCTCCACGGTTTCCTGGCACCGTGCCGTATCAAGATCCACCACAGCCACATCCGCACCGGCGCGTGCGAGACATTCCGCAATGGCTTGGCCAATCCCCTGTGCTCCCCCGGTGACAATCGACACTTTTCCTTCAAGCGACATCAATGGTTCCCATTTACAAGGTTCATCATCATACAGGCCTTCAGGGAGGGGAATTCACCCGTTGGAGGGTTGATTCCAGTGAGGCAGAATCCTGCACGTTTAGGGTGACGGCCTCGGGGAGAATACGCTTTGCCAATCCGGTCAGCACGACCCCTGGTCCAACCTCAATAAACGTGGTAATTCCCATTTCCCACATCCTGCGCATCGATTGTTCCCAGAGCACAGGAGAAGGAAGTTGCCGAACCAGAGACGCACGGATCTCTCCTGCCTTCTGAAGGGGTTGGGCATCGGCATTGTTAATCAAGGGAACTTGCAAATCATCGAGCTGCACATCTTGAAGGTCCGACGCAAGCCGATCGGCGGCTATTTGCATGAGGGAGGTATGGACGGGCACACTCACCGGCAAGGGAATGACCCGACGGCACCCCCGTTCCTTCAACAATTCGATGGCCCGCTCAACAGCCGCTTTCTCCCCCGCAATCACCACCTGACCCGGGCCGTTAAAATTGGCAGCCGAGACCACACCAACGGACTGAGCCTCTACACACACCTCCTGAACTCTCTCATGAGCTAACCCCAACACAGCCGCCACAAGGCCGCTTCCTGAGGGAACAGCTTGAGCCATGTACTGCGCACGCTTCTGGACCAGCCCTACCGCGGATGGAAAGGAGAACCCTTTGGCAGCCACAAGAGCGGAATACTCCCCCAAGCTATGCCCCGCCACTGCCGCAGGTTGAACATTCGAGCCTTCGAGCAGCCGGAGAACGACGATACTGGTGACGAGCAAGGCCGGCTGGGTGTATTCGGTTTGGTTCAGTTGATCCGCCGGTCCCTTAAAACAAAGAGAGGCAAGATCGTATCCCAAAATGCCGCTGGCCTCATCATACAAGTTGCGCAGAGAGGGGTCGGCCTCCCATATCTTTCGTCCCATTCCCACAGCCTGTGAACCTTGGCCGGGGAAAAGGAATCCAACGGATCCGGACATAGGGGCTAAGATATGAGAAAAAAACCTGGCATTGTCAACGGGAAAATCAACCGTTCCTCACTTGACAAAGAACCCAGCTAATCAACGACAAACTCCCCACCATCGACGCAGATCACGTTTCCCGTTACCCACTGCGACTTCGGATGACTCAACAGCCCAATAGCTTCTGCGACATCCCGGGGCGTTGTGAGTCGTCCAGATGGATTTTTCCGTTGAGCCAGCGTGAGCATGGCCTCGGAACCAGGAATCTTCCGCAATGCCGGCGTGTCGGTGACCCCAGCCATAATGGCATTCGCTGTAATTCCCAGAGGGGCAAGCTCCAGCGCCAGTTGGCGAATATGGGATTCCAGGGCCGCTTTGGCCGCAGACACTGGCCCATACGTCGGCCAAACACGGGACCCTCCAGCGCTCGTCATAGCAAAAATACGCCCACCCCTCCCCATCCACCCCGAAGCAACCAGATCCTGAACCCAGTACACCAGGCTGTTGGCCATAACATCCAAGGTCATATCCAGTTGGGCTTTATTCGCAGCCTCAGGAGCCGATTTGGCCAAAAACGGCTTCAAGGTCCCAAAGGCAAGCGAATGAAGGAGAACTCGGATACTCCCTGACATCCCCGGTTCTCCCAGTTTTGCCCGAACCGTCTCAAGAATTTCCTGTCGCTTTTCTCCATCAGCCGCGTTGGCGTTAAAAAACACCGCCTCCCGTCGGAGCGCTCGGATCTGTCCGACAATTCGCTCAACATTCGGAAGCGTCCCTTTCCGGTCAAGATGAACGCCGAAGATATGCATTCCCAGTGAGGCCAATTCCAGCGCCACCGCCTCTCCAAACCCACTCGAGGCCCCCAGTATCATCGCCCATTCGCCCTCTAACGGCCGATCGTCGGCTCCCATCATGCTCCTCTTGTTATTCGTTCACACATCGAAGACCTGACCCGCCGGGAAATGAATGTTGGGGCATGCGGCATGATGGCACTCACCGATGACCCACTTCCCCCCCACTCCTGTTTCTCCAACTCTACCACCGAATTACCCCAGATGCCCAGGTAAGCCCAGCACCAAAGGCCGCCAAAAGAATGAGGCTGCCCTCTTTCACCTGTCCGGCCCTCACCGCTTCATCCAGCGCGAGCGGGATGGAAGCGGCAGAGGTATTCCCAAAGCGATCAAGATTTATTGCGATCCGGTCAAGGGGTAACCCCAAGCGTTGAGCCACAGCCTTCAAAATCCTGAAATTCGCCTGATGGGGGACAAAGAGGTCCACCTCCTCAACCGTCAAGGCATTGGCCGTCAATGCCTCTCGGGCCGCATCTTCCATGGTTTTTACGGCTATTTTAAACGTTTCATTGCCCTTCATTTTCATATATTGAAGGCGCTGAGCAAGCATGTTTTCGGAGGCGGGGATGGTGGACCCGCCTCCAGGAATGAAAATGAGATCGGAAAGATGACCATCGGCATGGAGGTGGATGGACAGGATTCCATTCCCGCCCTCTCCCCGGCCAACCACCACCGCCCCTGCTCCATCTCCAAACAAGACACAGGTTTTCCGGTCGGTCCAATCCATCACAGTCGACATCACCTCCGATCCGATCACTAACACATACCGATGACCGGTCTTCACGTAGGCATCGGCCACGGAGAGCGCGTACAGAAACCCGCAACAGGCCGCCGAAATATCACAGGCAGCAGCCTGCAGAGCACCAAGACGATGTTGAATCCGACAGGCGGTCGCAGGAAGGGGTGAATCTCCGGTACAGGTGGCAACCAGTATTAAGTCAAGTTCTGAAGCCTGGACTTTGGCCTCAGCCAAGGCTTGCTGGGCAGCATGGGTACCCAGGTCTGAACAGGCTTCACCAGGAGCGGCGAGGCGACGTTCACGGATTCCCGTCCGCTCCACGATCCAGGCGTCGGAGGTAGCCACCATTTTTTCCAGATCGGCATTGGACAGCACCCGTTTGGGAACATAGGAGCCTGTGCCAAGAATTCGGCTCTTCATTCACATGCCAACTTGGGGTTATCCCTCAGGGATTGGGTCAAACTACCTTCGATGTCATGTTGAATCAATTCAATCATGCCGCCCTCGGCAAGTCTTTGAGCCCGACGGATAGCGTTTTTGATGGCCTTGGACGACGACCGACCATGGCAGATCATGCTGATCCCATTCACACCCAGGAGAGGGGCCCCTCCAAATTCGGCATAATCAGTTCGCCGACGCAGCCGCATGAGAGGGCCTGCCAGGATCAAAAACGAAAGCCGTCCGAATCGTGAAGCGACGATCTCTTTCATCAACATTTTCTTCATGGCCTCTGCCAACCCCTCGGAGATCTTGAGGGAAACATTCCCCATAAACCCATCACACACAATAACATCCGCCGCCCCGCTGTAAACATCCCGCCCTTCAAGATTACCAATGAAGTTCATGGAACTTTTCCGAAGAAGACGAAAGGCTTCCTTGGTCACTTCATTGCCTTTCGTGTCCTCTTGCCCGATACTCAAAAGGCCCACCCTCGGAGTGGGTTTACCCAACAGGTGTTTCCCGTACTCATGCCCCATAATACCGAACTGGTACAACTGCTGAGCCGTACAATCCACCGTGGCTCCCACATCCAACATCACAGCAGTGCCTTGCAGCGTTGGCAGGGTTGCCGCAATGGCAGGACGCTCCACCCCTTTGATCGCTCCAAGGAGGAAAAAGGCTGACACCATGGTGGCACCGGTATTCCCCGCGCTAACCACCGCCTCAGCTTCACCTGATTTCACTAAGCTTGTGGCTACCCAAATAGAGGAGTTCCGTTTTTTTCTTGCCACTTGAGTCGGTGACTCGTGCATACCAACCGTTTGGGCGGCGTGACGAATCGTGAGGCGGGGATCAGTGCAATTCAAGCGGTCCAATTCACTCCGGAGTTGATCCTGGTCTCCCACCAAGACCAGCTCCAGGTCGAATTCCTTGGCCGCTTGAACTGCGCCTTCGATGATGGGGACCACTCCGTGATCCCCACCCATCGCATCGATTGCAATTCTCATGAATCGCGTGGCCCAACCCGGTCCGGGTCGGGGGAGGAGGGCCTTAACCTTCTTCTATGGCAATGACCGCCATGCGTTTGTAGTACCCGCAAGATAGGCAGGTCTTATGAGGAAGCATCGGCTCATGGCATTGAGGACAAATTGAAAAATTGGGAGCGGTGAGCTTTTTATGGGTCCTTCGTTTGTCTCGCCTTGCTTTGGAAATTTTGTGTTTAGGATTTGCCATTGTACTCCCTCGACAACCTTGGGAAAGGGGGCTTCTTCCCCTCCATCACCCTCATGTGAGGTCAAAGCGGAAGACTAAGGCTTAGGAGGTGTGCCCATCCTCTTTAACAAAATTGAAAACGGGGATCCAGCCTGAGCCTCTCGGCAGCGACACGAGCCTCGGTTAAGATCTTGCCCACAAACCTGGCAAAGGCCCCGGCATTCCAAGCTGCATAGTGTTTGCATGGGAACTGCCAGAATGACCTGCTCGTGGAGCATCTCAGCCAAATTAACCCGATTCGCAATAATAGTATAGCCTTCCGCTTCATCAATATCACTGACTTCGTTATCCTGATCCGAACCCTTATTCGATCTGCGAAACTCTGGATCGCGGCTGTGATAATGTACGAGGAAAGGAATCTTTACAAAGTTTTTATAGTCTCCTAAGCACCGCACACATTCATACACCAGGGTTCCTTCGAGCTTTCCTCTTGCCCTGGCTCCAGTCCTAGTTTTAACAATATCTGCGGTGACCTTCAGGGCGCCTTGTATTTGAGGATCGTCCTTCCCAAACTCCAGGTCAGCCTGCCCCACCTCACAGGCAAGGTGAAGGCCTTCCTGAGGGATTTCATTCAAATGCACGCTCAGCGAGGCCATCCTGGTACCTCCTCGCCAATATTTATGTGAATTGGGGGAAACGGGTCAGACTCGTGACACCGCCGAAGGTAGGGTATAAACCTCCACTTTCCTAAAGGAGTGTCAGGGTTTGTTATCGCTCCTCGGCAAATGCCAGTAATGCGATGCTTCGAGCCCTTTTTATGGCAACGGTCAGCTTTCGTTGATGCCGCATGCAGTTTCCAGATGTCCGTCTGGGAATGATCCGGCCACGCTCTGTAAGAAAACTTCGCAATAAGGCCACGTCCTTATAGTCGAGAGGGATCTTTTCATGACAGAATCGACAAACTCGGCGTCTCTGGAAAAATCGTCCGCGCTCCACTCTACGATCTCCTGACTACTAGGCTATGAATAACCTTCCGATTCGTACCCTGGGTCGGCAGGGACCTCCCCTTCTGGACCCTGCCCCTGCTTTTTCGGAAGAAAGGTGACCGACTGAGCCACGACTTCATGTTTACTCCGGCGTTGCCCATCGTCGGTTTCCCACCGACGCTGTTGAAGCCGTCCATCGATAATAGCCCCATCTCCCTTATTCAAATACTGGCCACAGTTCTCAGCCTGTTTCCCAAACACCACGATATCGATGTAACAGACCTCTTCCTTTTGTTCCTCAGCTTGGCGAAATCGGCGATTTATCGCTAAGCCGAAGTTGGCGACCGGCGTTCCACTGGGGGTATATCGAAGTTCAGGATTCCTGGTCAGGTTGCCTATCAAGATAACTTTATTAAACCCCACCACTGCTTGACTCCGCCTTTCCGCTGGCCACCTCTAAGGGTTTCTCCTCCTCAACCCTTATCGTCAGGAACTTCAGGACCGAATCTTCCAGCCGATAGACCCGTTCTAACTGGCCCACGACCATCCCCTCCGCCTCAAACTGAAGGAACAGGTAAGTACCCCGTCGATCATGTTGAATTTCATACGCTAATTTTTTCTTTCCCCAATTCTCAGCCTTGGCAATAGTAGCCCCATTCCTTTCCAAAGTCGACTTCACTTTTTCAAGAATGGCGGTTACCTCTTCATCAGAAAGAGACGACCGTAGGATGCAAAGGGATTCATAAAACGGCATACAAAAACCCTCTCAGACCAAATAGAAATCCACCCAAACGCCGAGCGCCGATTCGCCCTTTAGTGGCCATGTCAAAAGAGGAGGGAACCTAACACAGCCCAAAAGGGACTGTCAATGAAGCTACACATTAAACCGGAAATACATGACGTCCCCGTCTTGCACCGCGTAATCTCGCCCTTCCAGCCGAATGAGTCCTTTCTCTCGCAACGCGGTGGAACTCCCATATTTCACAAGGTCCGGGTAGGCAAATACTTCCGCTCGGATGAATCCCCGCTGCATGTCAGAGTGGACTTTCCCCGCGGCAAGTTGAGCGGGCATCCCTTTTGTAACGGTCCAAGCCCGTGCCTCTTCCTCCCCTACGGTAAAAAAGGTACTCAAGCCAAGCACTTCATAGGCCGTAGCCCATAGCCGCTGAAGACCAGATTCCTTCAGACCCAGGTCCATAAAAAACTCCTCCCGATCGGATTCATTGAGGGTAGCCAATTCCGCTTCGATTTGCCCTTGGAGGACAATGGGCTTGCCCCCATTCTTCGCTCCATGTGTCAACACAGACTGGGCGAGTGGGTCATCGGCTCCAACTCCCTCGGGAACGTTTGCCACATAGATTACCGGTTTATTGGACAGCAGCTGGTATTCTCTTAACCACTCACTTTCCTCAAGAGAAAAATTCTGGCGAGAAAGCCCCACTCCTTGATTCAGCAACTCTTCAAGCCTGCACACCAAGGAAAGTTCTTTTTGAGCGAGGCCTTCACCAGTTTTAGCCCGCCTTTCCAGTCGGTCCCGTCGCCGTTCCAGGGTTTCCAGATCGGCGAACACGAGTTCTGCCTCGATCACTGCAATATCGCGGAGAGGGTTGACTTCATCAATGACATGAACCACATTCGGGTCCTGAAAACACCGGACGAGATGAAGCAAAGCATCGACTTCTCGAATTTGTGCCAAAAACTGGTTGCCCAATCCTTCACCCCGGCTGGCCCCTTGTACGAGCCCTGCGATATCACGAACCTCAAGGGTGCTCGGGGTGATTTTCTTCGATCGAAAGATTTTCCCCAACTGAGACAAACGGGAATCGTAAACAGCGGATACCCCTACATTGGTCTCAACTGTAGAGAAAGGATAGTTGGCCACGACACCTCTCGCACCAACCAGAGCATTAAAGACGGTGGTCTTCCCCACGTTCGGGAGCCCAATCATTCCGCAACAGAGTCCCATGGGTTACAGTTCGTCAACCTCCTTGTTCCGCTTATTAAACCTGTTCATGGCAACGACCGGACCCTGTGTGACCAGGCATTCTGCTGCATCAACAGCCTGAGTCACCGCAGCTTCTATGTCCGAGGTTTCGGAGGGAAGGAATGGGGAAAGGACGTAATCAGCAGCCTCTTGACCGCCCAAAGGGCGGCCAACGCCCACTTTCAATCGGATAAACTCGCCGGTGCCGAGAGCAGTGACTATGGACCGGATGCCGTTATGACCACCCGATCCTCCACGACGCTTTACCCGAATCAAGCCAGCTTCCAGATCCAGGTCATCGTGTACGACAATGAGGTGATTGAGATTGACTCCGAGCTTCCCAACCAGTTCCTGGACAACCCCTCCAGCCAGGTTCATCCATGTTCGCGGCAACGCGAGTGTGACAGCTTCCTCGCCAAGCCAGGCTTCCCCGACCCGTGCAGCAAGGCTGGGGACTAACTTGGCCGACCACTGGGAAGCAGCTTCTTCAACAACTTTCCAACCGATATTGTGACGAGTGGGACCATACCGCTTGCCCGGGTTCCCTAGCCCTATGATCAAATACAAGGGTTATTTCTTGCCCTCACTTGATTTAGGAGGCGCGGGGGTCGGCTCGGCCTTCCCCTTTTCATCTTCCACTGGGGCCCCAGCTTCTACCGCGGGAGTCACTTCTGCTGGCTCACTCCCCAGCATAGCGGCTAGCTTGGCTTCGGTAATGGGTGCGGAGACATTGACGACCATGGCTTCCGGATCATCAAGGATCTTGATCCCTTCACCTGGCTGCACCTCGCGAACATGGATCCCTTGCCCAATCCTGAGGGATGAGGCATCCACCTCAATTTGATTCGGGATCGCTCCCGGGAGGCACTCAATATGGAGTTCGCGGTGGATATGGTGAAGAACACCTTGATCCTGCCTCACTCCAATGGGCACATCTCCAACCAGATACACTTGGACTGTGACCCGAACCGGTTTATCCATCGACACTTCAAAAAAGTCCACGTGGAGAAGATGCCCTGTAATCGGATCAACTTGATAGTCCTGGATCACTGCCATTTGGTGTCGTTCTCCCCCCTCGTCCGTGACCCGAACTGAAATTAATCCCGTACTCCCAGCTTGTGCCAGCAGAATCCTTCGAACCGTTGCTGGGTCCATCACTAACCGGAGCGATTTGCCCTGGCCATAGAGAACAGCCGGAATCTTACCATTTCGTCGCAGTTGCCGGGCTGCTCCCTTGCCCGCTACCGTGCGCACCTGTGCGTCCGCTTCAAATTTCATAGCTTCCCCCACATGCAGTTAGATTTATTCAACGAAAGCCCATATCCCCCCCCCAGGCCAGGGTCTTCTGCACAAGAAGGGGCACATGGGAGTCGTGTATTGTACCGCGTCTTAAAAGAGAATAAAAAGGTCCTACACGAAGAGCGAGGTGACGGACTGTTCTTGGTGAATGCGACTGATGGCTTCCCCCAGTAAGGGAGCCACTGAAAGAACCCGAATCTTAGGACACACTTGCTCCTTGCCGTGAAGCGGGATGGTATTCGTGACCACGACCTCGGTAAGGCAAGACCCTTGAATGCGTTCGATGGCAGGGCCAGAGAGGACCGGATGGGTACACACAGCCCACACCATTGAAGCCCCATTATCGGCACAGGCTCGAGCCGTCTCGACAATGGTGCCTGCGGTATCAATCATATCGTCCAGCAGAAGCGCATGCCGCCCTTGTACCTTACCGATGATATTCATCACCTGCGTCTGATTCGGTCCCTCCCGGCGCTTATCAATAATAGCCAAATTCGCCCCTAATCGCTTCGCGAACGCCCGGGCTCGCTCCACCCCGCCCGCGTCAGGAGAAACAACCACCAATTCTTCAACACGGCCCTTCTTGACGTAATCCAACAGAATAGGCATGGCAAAAAGGTGATCCACCGGGATATCAAAAAATCCCTGAATAGGCCCGGCATGCAGATCCATCGCGAGCACACGATGAGTCCCTGCCGCTGTGATGAGATCCGCCATGAGCTTGGCCGTGATGGGCACCCGGGGCTGATCCTTTCTATCCTGCCGAGCATAGCCAAAGTAAGGGATCACAGCGGTGATGCGGGCGGCGGAAGATCGTTTCAGCGCATCGATCATAATGAGTAATTCCATGATCGACGTATTCACCGGATGACAACACGACTGAATGACAAAGACATCGCCCCCCCGGACAGTTTCTTCAATTTGGACTCGGATTTCCCCATCACTGAACGTTGAAACGGTGGCCTTGGCCAACCCCATTCCCAAATACTCACTAATTTCCTGAGCAAGCTCCGGGTTAGAGTTTCCGGAAAAGATTTTAAGTTCACCGGCCATGGGGATGGTTCAAAAAAAAGAGAGTGAAAGCCTTGATCGGGAGGTCAGTCTGGAATATTTAGGCCATTACCTCAAGGTTGTCAACTGGAAGTCACCCTGGTCCCGTCAAGAGTTGTGTGCACATTCCAGAAGGGGTGCCTCCTCCCACGATTCGTTGAGGAAAAGCTTTGACATTCTGCCATGCCGACAAAACAGGAGGAGAAGGAGGTCATCTCAGGCTTGCACCCCCGGCGGGTCTCCAGAACTGACACGCACTAGGTAAGCGAGCCTTCCAGAAGTTCCACCGAGTCCCATCTTGGCCTTAACCGCAGCTTCTTCATGACGAAAGACCCCGAAGACCGTCGCACCGCTTCCAGAAACCAAAGCGCCTTCGGCTCCCGCCTTCAACAACCCTGATTTCACTTGGGACAAAACAGGATACAAGGGTAGGAGAACCGACTCAAAATCATTCTCCATGAGCGGGATGATATCCTCCCACGACAAGGGCAAGGAGGGATCAATTCCACTGAGGCACCCCGGCAGAGGCTCCACAGATTTCCTGGCTCTATCCAAGTGTTGATAGGCGACTTGAGTGTCGATGGGAAACCCCGGATTCACCAACACAATCCACCGCATGCCAGTAAGGCGGATCGGGACCACCTTTTGCCCCCACCCTTGAACGATGGCACTGGGGGGCGCAAAAAAAAATGGAATATCACTCCCCAAGGTTTGCCCGAGCGCGGCCATCTTTTCCCCTGACCATCCCAGGCCAAGAAGCCGATTGAGTCCTAACATGGTAGCCGCAGCATCGCTACTGCCACCACCCAGACCGGCGCCAACAGGGATCTGTTTACGAAGCACGATGTCCACTCCGACTTTTGCCTCAACCTGATTCAGCATAAGCTCAGCGGCCCGGTGGACGAGATTCTCCCTGCCATCCGGCAAGCCCTGGCCTTGGCAAAGGAATGTGACCTTGTCGGAATGGGGATTCAGACGAATCTCCAATTCATCCTCGAGTTCAATGGTATGCATCAGAGACCACAAATTGTGATAGCCATTGGGGAGTCGATCCAATACTTTGAGGATCAGGTTGATCTTTGCAGGGGGTTGAAGGGAGACCATTGTGTTGCTATCTGCCATTTGTTCCTTCGTACCTAGGAGGCTGTCCCAGATTAGGTTGATCTACTACGGTTGCGCCGGATTTGGCCAGATTCTCCGATCCTTTTCGTTTAATAGATCCCACGATACGCTTCAAACGATCGAAAAATCTGCCTCAAACCGACACAACCTCGTGACGATCACTAATCTCGGACAGCCTCCTAGCAGAAAAGGATGAATGGCATTCCAAAACTATCCTTTCCTGTCTTGTCTCAGTAAACCCAAACCTGAGTCCCTTGTCTTACCCGAGAACCGACGCCATGGTAAAGATAGGAAGATACATGGCGACCACGATAAACCCGATCCCGACTCCAAGCACGACGATGATAAGGGGTTCAATCAAAGTGGTGAGAGAAGCCACGGCCTCATTGACTTCATGTTCGTAAAGATCTGCGATTTTCTCCAACATCGAGTCCAACGCTCCGGCTGACTCACCCACCGCGATCATGTGAGTGACCAGTGGTGGGAAAACCCCACAGTTCGCCAGGGGCTCCGCGATCGTGTGGCCTTCACCAATGCTGATTCGCGCCTCGTTCAGCGCCTTCTCAATCACGATATGCCCCGAGGTCCTGGCCGCAATGGAAAGCCCCTCCAGAATGGGAACTCCGTTGCTTAACAACGAACTCAAGGTCCGGGTAAGCTGAACAACAGCAGACTTCCGAATAAGGTCCCCAACCAGGGGAATTTTCAAAAGCCATCGGTCCCAATACTCTCGTCCTTTCCCTGTTCCCCTGGCCCACTCTACCGCCAACCCCAACCCCCCAAGTAGGACCAACAGGGACAAAAAATTGCCCTTGAGGAACAGGCTCACCTCAAGGACCACCATTGTCGGCCAGGGAAGTGCATTGCCAAATTCAGAGAACAGCGAGCCAAAGAGGGGGATAATCCCTATGAGCAGAAAGAGGAGCACAGCCACAGCGATCCCGAACACAACCACAGGGTAGGCCAGAGCGGACTTCACCCGTTGCTTGATCTTCAGGTCATTCTCCAGGAGCTTGGCGAGCCTGGCCAGGACCGTATCCAACGCCCCTCCGGCTTCACCAGCCTCGACCATACTGACGTACCTATGGTCAAAAACCTTGTGATGAGACCGGAGTGACTCGGCCAACACACGGCCACCTTCCACCTGCAGACGCACGTCTTCCACCACAATGCGGAGGGTAGGATTTTCAGAATGGTTGGAAAGAATGTCCAAGCACCGGGCCAGAGGAATCCCTGCTTTAATCATCGCAGCAAATTGGAGGGTGAACACGACAAGGTCTTTCCCCTTTACCCGGCCACCCCATGAAGAAGGAAACCACGCAACCCGGCGCCCTGGTTTTTCCCGAATGGAAGTCACCGCCACCTGTCGTTGTCGCAGAAGCCGGATGGCTTCTTGCTGATCCCTGGCGATTAACTCCCCACGCTGAATCACCCCTCGAACTGTTTTTCCCCGGTAGACGAAGACAGGCATCCAAAAATCCTATTGGGCAAAATCGTGTAGCCGTGATGAATAGATGGGATGGGGCAGAATGGGGGAAAAACCACAATTGCCTAACTTGACCAACCCCTCCACGGCCTACACCAACCTGCCCCTACGAGAAAGACCGGGAAATGGTCGAACGAACTCTAGAATCTGTTCGATGAACCATTCCTTGGAGTTCATCGGGAAGGTTGGAGAATTCCATGGC
Source organism: Nitrospinota bacterium (assembly GCA_022572725.1). Taxonomy (GTDB): domain Bacteria; phylum Nitrospirota; class Nitrospiria; order Nitrospirales; family UBA8639; genus JACZVJ01. The sequence continues at coordinate 24,200 of JACZVJ010000022.1, forward strand.
CGCAGAAACGGGAATCAGTCGCTTCCTGGATAAGTCCAAGAGGGCCTGATTCATCGTTTGCATGCCGTACCTGGCTTGGCCAGTCTGCATCACGGAATAAACCTGGTGGATCTTGTCATCACGAATAAGATTACGAACCGCCGGGGTGGGAATTAAAATCTCCAGGGCAAGGACACGGCCCGGGCCCTCTAATTTTGGGACCAATGCCTGCGAGACAATTCCTCCCAAGACCAAGGCCAGTTGAGTACGGATCTGTGCCTGCTGATGCGGGGGAAACACACCGATCATGTGATGAAGGGTCTGCACACAAGAATGAGTATGCAGGGTCGCCAGGGTCAGGTGTCCGGTTTCCGCAAGCGTCAGTCCAATTTCCACCGTGTCCCGATCACCCATTTCGTCGAAGAATACGACGTCGGGATCCTCCCGCAGAATGGACTTGAGTAAAGAAGGACCCGTCCTGGCATCCGCCCCGATTTCCCGCTGGGATACCAATCCTTTTTTGTGGGTATGGAGAAATTCTATAGGATCTTCAATCGTCAGGATATGAGCACGACTCTCTTCATTCACCTTATCCACCAACGCTGCCAGGGTGGTACTTTTGCCGCTTCCGGACGGCCCGGTCACCAGAAAAAGTCCTCGGGGTTTTTTGACCAAGTCTCCCAGTACCGCTGGCAACCCAAGGTTTTCGAAGGAAGGGACTTGAAGAGGGATCGCCCGGATGGCCAGTGCCGTCTCCCCGGCCTGCCGGTAGACATGGCACCGAAAGCGCCCGATACCCGCTAAGCCAAACGAACAGTCGACATCCGTGGAGTTCTCCAAGGAAGCACCCGTTTGGACCGTTCGGCAGGCCATCTGCACTTGCTCAAAGAGATGTTGGGTGTCAGATTGAGAAAGGGGCAGGCCTTCGGGCGGAAGGAGTCGCCCATCCACTCGCAGGCGTGGCGGACTCCCTGGGATGAGATGTAAGTCCGACCCGCCCTTTTCAACCATCATGGTCAGCAACACCGTCAGTTCGGACATGCTCCCCCCTCACTCAACCGTCGCTCAGCCACCTGAGAGATCCAAAGAGGTGGCCCCCACGACTTCCTCCACTGTGGTGACCCCGCTTGTAATTTTGTTCAACCCTTTCCGGCGAAGAGTCGTCAATCCAGCCCGTACCGCACTCTTTCTCAGTTCATCCAGCGAATGCCGGCGAAGGATGACAGATTGGAGTTCTTCGGAAAAGGGAAGGACCTCAAACAATGCCACCCGCCCCTTATATCCGGTGTGGTGGCACCCAGGACAACCCTGGCCTCGCCTGGGCACCACCGCTTCTGCTTCAGCCGGCGTAAACCCCAGTTTGGTGAGCTGATCGGGAGGCAGGGGCGCTGCTGTGTGACACCGGGAGCAAATCCGCCGCACCAACCGTTGGGCCAGGATCAAACTGACCGACGAGGAGATCAGGAATGGCTCAATACCCATATCAAGAAGCCGAGTCACTGAGCGGACAGCATCATTAGTATGAAGCGTAGAAAGAACGCGATGCCCTGTGAGAGCGGCCTTAATGGCAATGCGGGCGGTTTCCTGATCCCGGATCTCCCCAACCATCATCACATCAGGGTCCTGGCGGAGGAAGGCGCGAAGGACCGTGGAGAAATTCAGGCCAATATGTTCCTTAATTTGAACTTGAGTGATTCCCGGGAAACTGTACTCAACCGGATCTTCGGCCGTGACGATATTGATATCCGGGGTATTCAGAACCTGGAGGGCGGCATAAAGGGTCGTGGTTTTTCCACTCCCTGTCGGTCCAGTTACCAAGATCATCCCATCGGGATTGTCCAAAGCAGCAAGAAGTTTGGCCAAATCCTCCTCTTCAAACCCTAGCCTGGCTAAATCCAGGGAAAGACCAGACCGGTCTAAGAGCCGAAGCACGGCCTTCTCCCCGTGGAGACTCGGAAGCAAAGATACCCGGACATCGATCCCACCAGATTCCCCCCCCTTGAACCTCATTCGGCCATCCTGGGGAAGGCGTCGTTCGGCAATATCCAAGCTCGCCATGATTTTCAGCCGGGAAATCACTGCGTTACGAAGACTGAGCGCATAAGTCATGACCGTATGGAGGACACCATCCAATCGGTACCGAACTCGCACAGAAGCTTCATAGGGTTCTAAATGGATATCACTGGCACCCAATTCAGCAGCGGCTTGGAGAATCTGATTGACCAATTCCACAATTGGTGCTTTCTCCTCGACCAATGGTTCCCCACCAACGACCGGATCGCCATACGAAAGACTCGAAGAGGCCTTCTCCAGTAAGGCCTCCATTTCTTTAGAGTTCAGGGCGGCCTGCGGGCCCAAGAGTAAGGTTCGTCTCCCCTCGGCTGGCCCAGAACCATCAAGACTCCTCTCATCAGCTTTACCCACAGGCGGAATGCCATCGGCTTCAGACGAAACCGCTTGAGCTCGTAGGTCGTCATCGTAAAGAAGGCGAATCCGCTCCAAGACTAGGCTTTCCAGGGCCACCATGGGGACGATGTGACAGCCGGTACGAAATTTGAGTTCATCGATGAGCCCGACATTCGACGGATCCACCATCGCGAGCGTCACACGAGTGCCGATTCGCTGAAGAGGCGCCACCAAAAACTCCCTCGCCAGGTCACAAGGGACGAGTTGAGCAAGCTCCGGCCCAGGTTGATGTGGAAATTGCTCGACGATCGGGACGCCGTACTGATGACCCAGGAACTGAAGTAATGTCCCATCTGATATGGCCCTTTGGCGAACCAGGACACTTCCAAGGCGAGCCTTGGTTTGACGCTGAGTGTCCAAGGCCTTCTGGAGCTGTTGTTCGGAGATCAGCCCCGCTTCCAATAACAGTTTCCCGATCCTCTCCCGAATCATGGTTCCTCCGGATGGGAGTCCATCAACTTCACCCTTGGGGAAGGCTTGACTGCCTCACTCCTCGGACAATGTAATAGAAGCCAGACGTAAACGTTAGGGCGCTCATCAGATAAAGGAGGGGAGAAAGAAGCACCGGATCGAGCTGGCGGGAAGCCAACACGAGGGTCAGAATGATGTAAAGGAGCTGAGCAAAGGTGGTCACCTTCCCCAGCATGGTTGGCGACACATCGACGCGGGTCTCGGTGAGACGGGCCAAGAGAGTCCCCGTCAGTAAAATCGCATCTCGGCTGACCACCAGAATGACACTCCACACGGGAACCAAATCCAAGATCGCAAAGGTCACAAACGCCGACATCAACAAGAGTTTATCGGCGAGGGGATCCAAGTAGGCGCCGAACTGAGTCCGCTGGTTCGCCAAACGTGCAATGGTGCCATCCAACCCGTCGGTCAGGGCCGCGATAAGCAGGGTCACCAGCGCATAACTATAATGACCATAAACCAGGAACCCGACTAATACCGGGATCAGGAGGATTCTCAGAATGGTCAGGCTATTCGGGATGTTGAGGGGGAACGCAGAGGTGGCTGATTGGCGATTCTCCATAGCTTCCCACGCACGAGAATCCTTCGGCATTGGAGCACTCCTTGAATTAAAAAATGGTAAGTGTAGACAGTCAAGGAAGTCAACTCAGGTGAGGATCAGGGACCAGTCACATTGCTAAAGGCCAGTGTTCTTCTAAGTTCGGTGAGCAGGTAACATTCACATAATTTCGTGCTGGACATCATGAGGTTGGGCCCGGCGAAGCGCACGATGTAGCCTAACCCGTTCGTGGTCAGTCCGAGCCCTCCACGCACTCATGGGGTGGGTCTTGTGGCAAATCTGCTCGAAGTGACACCATCCACAGTAGTCTCCGGGAAAAATAAAAAACTGCCCCCCCTGGATCCCTTCCAAGATATAGCGAATGGCCCTTTCCATAGGTGATTTTAAAGGTGAGTCCCAGGCATCGCCTGGAAACCGCACACGGGTCAGCGGGCCATCGACTGCTGACCGATTTAATGCCACCACATAAAACCAGACCCCCTCACAACGTAGCCCGGTGGGGCTCCTTGTCGGTGCTTTGATGTCGTCAATCATACCCGGCACAGTCCCGTTGGCCAGGGCCAGGTAAAAGGGCGGTTGAAGACGGGTTCCCCGTACCGCCTCGCGAACCAGGTTTTTGTCAGAAGGACGAGGGCCAGTTCCCTCCGTGAATTTGTAATCAATCACTCGATAGGCCTGTTTTGACGCGGACCAATCGACCCGATCCACCCGACCCGAGATTGGAAAGACTTCCGAAGTATTGGCCATGGGAACCGTGAGTGAACCCTTCAGGAGCTCTTCAAATAGGATGGGTTCCCAACCCTCAGCCATTTCTAAAAGATCCTGCGCCAACATTTCCCCAAGCACGGAAAGAAGTCGTTCTTGTTGAAGTTCCCAGATGAGCGGGTACCCTACGGGATTGGCGTTGGCAAACTCCTCAAAAACCGGAGCAGCCACCTTTTCCAAAATCTGGTGAGGGTCGACCGAGGTCGGAGACTCCTTACTGAAATATCCCGCCTCCCTCACTGTCTTTACACAATCCCTTAAAATTTGATGACCCAGCGTCCCAAGTTCCATGGGGCCAACCTGGTACACCGCTTCAGGAACCATAAGCGGCTCCAATCGCAGGACCTGACCGGCAAAGTATTGGAATGGGCAACGGGCATAGCGTTCAAGGGCCGTCGGTGAAAGGCCTCGTCTTCGCAAGGCGACCCAAAAATTCTCCAGGGAACCAGTGATTCCGTCAAACATCCCAAGTCGAGGGGTTGCAATTTCTTGTTCTCCGATAACCTGCAAGCCCTGTGCGAGAAGGCTCCAAGACGGTTGAGTTTCCGGCCACAATCCATTGGGAACCTGACAATCCAACAAACATGTGATCCCCACCTCTTGAGGTGTCAGTCGATGCCCAGGATGCCAGGGCGACCGTTTTATTTTTTCGGTCAGGCGTCGGGGCACCACAACATTCGGGACACCATCCAATATTCGCTGGACCTCACCCAAATACACAGAGGGAATCTGGCTTCTTCCCTTCCCATCCGAATGCTGGTACAGCAGGGTAAGAAATTCCCTGGCGGAATTGACCACGAGATAAAATAAAAGAGTTTCTTCCTCGACACCTGACAATTTCTCCTGAATTTTGAACCCGAGGGTCACTTCCAAAAACCGCCGCAGTCGATCTGGGAGAAAAGGATCTTCCTGGATAGAACGAGGGAAGACTTTCTCGGTTAGCCCCAGCACAAATAGGGCTCGAAACGGCAGTCCCCTCGCTGCCATCGCATCCAAGACAGACACACCTACCCAGTTCTGTGTGGTAGATGGTATGGGTACAGAGGGCTCGTCCATAAGTCGGCGAAAGGCAGCCACAAAATCGGTGAGGGGGATACTGGGACTCATCTGGCCAAGTGCCCGCAACTCCTCAATCCGTTCAAGAAAGCGCCCACCGATTGAAAGCTCAAAGTCAGGCTCCCCACCCGCAAAACCGGGAATACACTCCTTCCTGATCCAGTCTGGCCCATTGCTCTCCCCAAGACCGAAATCCAGCAAACGTTCAAAAAGGTCCTTAGCAAGATCGACATAATCCTCCCAAGAGGCTTGGTCGGGAAACACGCCCAGCGCCTGATTCAACGCGGACAAAGCAGACCACAGTCCAGAAACCTGGTCTGCAGGGATTCGGGAATTCCACTCCTCTTCTTCCCTACCACGATGGAGCGGTAGGCCCGTGTGTGAAAACCCTTGGATACGTTGCCACTCCTGGAAACCCTTGATGATTCCGAGGCGCCGACTGACCAGATCCCACAAATCAGGACGAGGTCGCTCAAGGTCAGGGCACAGGACCTTCAAACGAAGAACTGGCGAAGCCAAAAGATCGATGGTATGGGCACGAGGGAATCCCACATTCCGAAGCTCCAACAACTGAATCGCAGTTTTAACCAGGGGGAACGTGATGAGGGCTCGATTCATCGTCGAATGGAATGGAATGCCATGTTGGGAAAAAATGCGTGGGACAACGGTTTCATATCCAGCAAGCGTGCGTCCCACCACACCAATTTCATGAAACCCAACATTCCGTTCTTCCACGAGGGCAAGAATCTCTTTGGCGATCACCGCAACTTCATCCTCTATTCCCGAGACCTGAACAACCTGACACCGAGGTTGGTAAGAGACCTTGCCCCCGGAGGGTACATCAAACGAATCTGTCCCTGGACCCCAAGGGAGCTGGTCAGACCTTTGAGGCGATGGTGTAATTCCCTCTGAGGAGGAGAAAGGCTCCGGAGCCCGAACATCATCACCGGATGGCCTAAAAAGGTTGAAGAGGAACGAACGGGACCGTGAGATCGGCAATTCCCTAATTGTGCCGGTGGCCATACCGTGAATGTAACGTTCGAAAAACCGACTGGAGAACAGAAATGCTGGATGACCTCGGATCAAGGGAAAATACAAGGTGGTCGGATAGGTTCGGGCAATCTTCTGAAAAAGATCGAGTTGGACCTGAGTCAGGTCATAAAATCCGTAATAGAGGATGTGGGTTTGGCGACTCAGAAAGGCCGAGTGAGTCACATCCTCCAGGGCCAGGACGGCACAATCGTCACGGTCATACATTTGGCGCCGAGCCCTCTCTTCCATCAGCCATTGGTACACCCGAAACAGGGATCGCCTCCCCGATTCAAAACCAAGACTGCTCTGATTCAAGGCTTCAACGGCAGGTCCGGCTTCAACCGCGGCATCTTTCAGGTCTTTGAGTGTAGCCCACAGGGCAGCCCACGCCCCGGGCATTTCGATTAAGCTCTCCCATTCTGGAAGAGCATCAACGCGGTCCCGAAGATGCTGATGGAGCCAATTTTTAAAAAAGAAATCTGATCGAATTGAAAGGGGGGTACCCCGCCCCTGTTCGTCGACTACGCGGAGGGCAACCTGGAAAAACGTGTGAAAGTGGACGTTGAGGAGGGCATAGTCTTGCTCTGCGCAAAGGAGCCATTTCAGGCGTGTGCGGAGGGGTTCAGAGGGAACAATGATAAGGACAGAAGAAAACGGATGGGAGGCCTTGATCCGCCGAAGATCTTCGGTAACGGCCTGCTCAAGGTCAGGATGGAAGCACCCGGTAACGACGTTGAACATAGAAGGCCCGGGATGCTGAATCGACGGTCAGGTGGGTTTTTGAATTCTCAAACCGATTACCCGGTCTCCGGCCCTATGCTCTCTCCATTACAGTCCGAACACACCCAGTCCCCATCAACGAACGACATGGGATCACCGCAAAACACACATTCCGGGGGTGGCCCCTTTTCTATTTTGGGAAGCACGGGTAACTCAATATCAACCTCGTCCTCATCCATTCCAAAGGGGCGTCCAGTATTCATGGCTTCAAACCCAATAATCCTAACTGGCCCTCAAAGCCAGAGCCTTTTCGGCGCTCTGCCGGCTGGGGACCCCCACAAAAGTCAGGCGGCCATTGATAATCGTCGCTGGAACGGCACGAACGGCATGGCGATCAGCTAGCTCCTGCCCATCCGGAGAGGAGATGTCAATTTCGCGGTAACTAAAACTGTATTTAACCCGAAGCCCCTTCCAGAGACTCTTGGCGGATGGGCAAGCACCGCAAGAGGAGGACACCAGCAAGGTCACATTTGCCATGGTATTTCCTTCCTTTCTTTCAGGTGAACCATGTTACCACCTGAGAAAAGCCACCCGCAAGCCAATCACCCAGGATCGAAAGGGGAACCCCGCTTCATCAAGACGGCAAAGAACGAGGAACTCAAAAAAAGGAAGGCTCAACGACCGGAACTGGCGGACCCTTCAAGAAAATGGGGACTGGCTCCGGCACAGAAGGGGGACAGTCCCGATCAGGACAGTCCCCGCCGGTGCCGGTCCCCATTTTCATGATGCATGGGTGGGCGGCACGCCCATGACGAACTGCTAAGGATAAGGCTCGAGATCAATAATCCCCTTACGAATCGCGAGAATGGCTGCTTGGGTGCGGTCGTAGACATGCAACTTATGGAAGATATTGCGCACATGATTTTTGACGGTCTTCTCACTCAGATCAAGAACATTGGCGATTTCCTTGTTGGTTTTCCCTTCAGCAACCAATCTGAGGACGGTGAGTTCTCGTTCCGTGAGGTCATGCTCCAGGAAGGATCGTTTCTTTCCCTTTCCTTCAGACAACAACGAGAACTCCGCCAGGATCTTGCTGGCCACTGATGGATGAATGAGGGATTCACCATGAGAGACAGCTCGGATCGCGGAGACAATTTGGGCTGAATCCGCGTCCTTCAGGAGGTAACCCGTGGCCCCCGCACGCACGAAGTCGAAGATGTATTGCTGATCGTCATACATGGTCAGGGCAATGATCCCAATATGAGGGAGCTCGCGTTTGATGATGCGGGTCGCCTCGACCCCACCCATGCCGGGCATGCTGACGTCCATGACAATGACATCCGGCATGAGCGTGCGCGCCTTTTCTACTGCCTCTCCTCCGTCCGCGGCCTCGCCCACGATTTGGATGTCGTCTTTCATCTCCAAAATCGCGGTGAGGCCTTCACGGACGACACGGTGGTCGTCAGCAATTAAAACCTTAACTTTTTTGGCCATTCCAGATCCTATCCCTTCTACCCAGGGGGATGTTGATCGTCACCGTGGTGCCTTGACCTTTGACGGATTCCCATTGGGCTTCCCCCCCGAGCAGACGGGCTCGCTCCTTCATGCCGCGAAGCCCAAAGTGATCCCATTTTTCCGGATCTTTGGAAACCGCTTGGACGTCAAATCCAATGCCATTGTCTGTCACGGACCCCGTCAGCATATCATGGCCAATCTTCAGGTGCACGGCCACACGGGTGGCTTTGGCATGCTTGTGGGCATTACTGAGCGCCTCCTGTATGATCCGGAAGAGAAAAACCTTGGTCTTTGAATCGAGGACCGCGTCTTTCCCTGATGGAACAAATTCAACCTGAACGCCATTTTGCTGTTCGTAGGATTTCAGATAGCTGGACAAGGCAGCCATGAGATCCAAACGTTCATACTGCCCGGGACGCAAATTGAACACGACCTGCCTGGCTTCCTGAATCCCGTGCTTCAAATGCCTTTTTCCCTGCTGCATCAAAGCCAGGCATTTGTCGGGTTCCTGTTCAATCAGCTCAGTGCACCGTTCCATTTTAAAATTGAGGCCCACAAGGGTTTGTACCAATCCATCATGGATTTCGCAGGCAATTCTGGTGCGCTCTTCATCAACGGCACTTTCCGCTTCCTCTTTCACATAGCGACGGAATAGCGACTGATAGCGCATCAAAGTTTTTTCTATTTCAGAGGTCGCTCGAATCCTGGCATCGATCAACTGCCACATGAATTTGGCACTGGGCCCGCCGATAATGGCGAGATTGGGGCGATGAATCTTTTGAAGGGCCCTCTCCACAAGAGGATTGCCCGTCACGTCAATGACGAGATCGACATGTTTCATCTTCAAGAATTCACGATAATCTCGAACCACGGGCACACCAAATTTTTGTGCGAGATCGGCGCCCGGGGCTTTGGATTTAATTTCCGCCATTCCGACAACTTTGGCCAAAGGGTCTTTGGCAAAAATTTCCATGAGGGCTTTCCCTCCTCGCCCTCCACCAATGATGGCCACGTGGGTAGACCTAGACGACCGCTTCTTTGGAGCGGATCGGGCTTTCCTTTTCATTTTCTGACTCATCATCCGATTGAGAGATCGGCTATTGCCAGATTTTGAGGGGCTAGGCATCTTGTCGCTCCCAACAAATTTCTAGCGGGACGCCACGGAGGCGGGACAGCTCAGAACGGTCCACGTCCCAATCACCGGCGCTCTTGTGCCAAGGCCTTAATGGTGTCCATAAACTGGTCAATATCTTTAAATTCCCTGTACACCGAAGCGAATCGAACGT
>JACZVJ010000101.1 GCA_022572725.1 Nitrospinota bacterium
TCTTGTTTGACCCTATTCTTGTTTGACCCTATTCTTGTTGACCCCTATTCTTGCTATTCCTACTAGGCCTGACTCCTATTCCTACTCTGTCAAGGTATTTGGCCCACAATTCTCGAGTGGTTTGGTCGGTCAGAATTCCAGGGTGCCACACTGAACCGGATTGTCCGTCGAAACACTGGTGAAAAAAGTAGCGTCCCTCTCTGGAATAGACGATGTCGGCGGATACCCCCTCATGTTGAGGCCGCAGATTGGGCGATTAACCCCTCGGCAACTTCTTTGGTACTTTTCTGTTTGACCAAAAAGGCCCTTTAAAATTCCTATTTCCTTGAAAAGATCACCCTCTCATAAAACCAAAACTGATCAGAATGGCTTGCTCCACCTGCGTCATGGTCTCCGGCTTTACAACGCCAAGCCGTTTGACTAACCGTCGCTTGTCAATGGATCGAATCTGGTTGAGGAGCACGACCGAATCGATTTCTAATTTTCCTTCCGGGGCTTTGAGAAGGACTTCAGTCGGATACAAGGGTTCTTTAAACTGGGACGTGATAGCCGCCACAATAGTGATAGGGCTCCAGCGATTGGCAGTATCGTTTTGGAGAATAAGGGCGGGGCGGGTCTTTTTGATTTCTGAACCGAGTGTTGGATCAAAATTGACGAGATAGATTTCTCCCCGTTTCGGATTGGTTACTTTTTGCCTTTTGGCCATGCTTCTTCTTCAAGGGCAAACCACTCTTGGGCCAAGCCAAGATCGCGTCCTGCCCACTTCAACGCCCCTTCCTTTAAGAGCTTTTCGAGACGTGCCCGGCCTCGGGTCTCGACGAACTTCTTGACCGCAGTATCAATAAAACGGCTCCGATCGCCCTTCTTGACCACACGGTCAATAAGCTGGAGGGTTTCTTCAGGTAAGGAAATGTTGATTCGCTTTTGCACGGGTAATACCGCCCGATTCATGTTTCTTTAAGAATACACACCACTCGTGTGTATGTCAATTTTTGGGGTATTTCTCCACGCTGTATGCGAGGCCGAGGGAGGAGGTTGAAGAAGAGATTGGAGTACTGAGGATTTAGGGTCAGATTGAGGGTCAATTAAGGGTCACAATTAAGGGTCAGGTCTTGCAGTACCATATTTCAAGGGGGATGAAAAGGGGTCGCCTATCTCGAAGGCTCCGGCAATAGGCACACATCTCCTGCTCGTTTTCCTAAGCTCTCCTCCTTTCCCCGTTGGTCGTCTTGAGGAACCGAGTCGCACCAGTCACCCATCAGGATCAAGGCGATAGAGCCTTCCGGTGGGAAAGGCTTCGGCCCCCTGGCACGCTGTGCCCCAGAAAACCGTCAGTGCCCGGTCACGTCCAAGCATGGGGATCACAGATCCGCTGGCTCCCTGTCCGCCCCACGATCTCCCTGGTCTGCCAGAGATCCGCCGAGCGACGGGGTCCAACCTCCTGGTGGCTCGCGACAGGGGCGTCTCAGTCACTCCCTCCACAGGGGGACCGGAAGGAGGGCTGGAGTGGGTTCCAATCAAAAGACGTGGTTTGGTGTCGCCAACCCCTTTTCCTGGTTCCCCACCCCAGCCAACTTCCTCCCTCAGGATGCAAACGCCTTCTGGGGATCAAACGGGACCTGATCCCGCATCACGTCATAGCAGGCACGAGCCAGCTTATGAGCCACCGCCTTGATCGCCACGATCGCGTTGGTCTTGGCTTGCTTCCGCTGATAAAAGCGCTGCACCTGGGGATAATACCGCACCGCCAAGTGCGCCGCTTCCACAAACGCCCACGCCAGATACGTGTTCCTATTCTTGGTGTTCCCCTGGCCTTTGCGTTTTCCCTTACTGAGCTTGGGCCAGGTTGTAGGCTCGGTTCTGAATCTAGCAGGTTGTTGAAAAACAATTTGGCACCGTGGCAACACAGCACTGTAGGAAATCGGGGACGGCATCAGAACAGCCCGCAGGATGGTCAAAAAGACCGTCCAGCGCGGCCGTGTAGCAAGCGACCTGCCTGCGCGAGAGAAGCCGCTTCGGCGAAGGCTGGGGAAGCGAAGGCCCCGCGTACTCTGTTCGGTACGTCGGGCCTCCAAGCGCCCCGAGAACAAAGCTGGTGGACCCTTCGGCTATGCTCAGGGCATGCTTTTTCAACATCCTGCTAGTGTGATGACACTTCGTCATAGGCCGAGGGCAAGAACCTGCCTTTGGTCCCTGTTCCTTTAGCGGGGGGCGTACATGATCACCCCCACGCCGGCGAAGCAAATCAGGGCGCCAATGAGGTCAAATCGATCAGGTCGGATCCCATCAACTCCCCATCCCCAGAGTAAAGATAAGATAATGAAAATTCCACCATAGGCAGCATAAACCCGTCCAAAGTGCGCTGGCTGAAAGGTAGGAATCACCCCATACAGAAAAAGGACGAGTCCGCCTAGGATGCCAAGGGTGATCGGTTTCCCCTCGCGTAGCCAAAGCCAGACAAGATATCCGCCACCAATCTCACACATTCCTGCAAGGACAAATAATCCCACGGATGCCGGTATGGTCATCTGAACCTCCCTTCTCAAACTCCAGGCTGTCCTCCTGTCCTGGTGTTCCATTCATAATCCCCTGGCCGGATTAGCCGCCTTCTGAGGCTTGGAACGGACAGGGGTTTCCCGGCTGGCATTGGAAGCAGGGGGACAAAGCCAGTGGTGTTTTATGTCCTACCATAAAAACTGTAAAAATCTAGATTTGTTCTTGCAGATAGTGTCTGGTGAAATTGCGTAGTTCGTGTGTCCATGTGACGGTGGAACCTCCAGCCGTCATCCTCGCGCAAAAACGTTACCCCCGTGAAAACGGAGGCGGGGCTCCGGGGTTTGGTCAGGTTTCTCCTGGATGCCCGCTAAAGGCTGCGGGCATGACGACAGGGGCAGCCCCCGCTTTGAAGATATTCTCCACATCATCTACCACGGTTCGTCCTCGGACATTCAGGTTTTTCCACCACACCATAGCAGTTCGTCATGGCCCTCCGGGCCACCCATGCATGGTGAAAATCCCCCCCACCCCCCTTTGTCAAAGGAGGGGGTTCTGAACAAGACCAAGGAGTGCCGGAACGCCAAGCCTGATATGGATATCGGTGTCCAATGAAACAGGTGACGAGAGTGCCGACCTGTCCTGGACCCCCGAGGAGATTATTTTTGCTTGACCCTGTACTATTGTATAGGGTGTAACATTTGACCGGGAGGTGGAGGAATGGCGTTGGAAATCACGATTGGCCGGCTGGCTAAAGCTGCAGGGGTGAATCTCCAGACTATTCGTTTCTACGAGCGAGCCAAATTGTTAAGGTCGCCGGTCAGATCGCCGTCTGGCTACCGGCTTTACGGGAAAGAGGATGTTCAGCGTTTGTTTTTTATCAAGCGAGCCCAGGCCTTGGGCTTCACCCTGAAGGAAATTTCCGAATTGTTGAATCTCCGGGTTACGAAAGGAGCGTCTTGTGCCGAGGTCCAGCGCAAAACCCAGGCAAAGCTGGGGAAGGTGGATTTGAAGGTGAGAGATCTTCGCACCATGGCTCGGACCCTGCGCCGGTTGCTTCGTTCCTGTGAGACCGGGCAGCCCACGGATCATTGTCCGATGTTGGAAAGTTTGGCAGGTATGGAAAAAGGAAAGAGTGAAAACTCACGGATTCATTCGAAGCCACAGCGGGCCAGCCGCGTCCAACCTCGTGGGAAAGCTTAGGGGGAAGGGAGATAAGCCTTGAAGAGTGCCTTGGTCGTGGTGTTTGGGGCCTTGGTGACGGTCAATAGCTTTTCCGCGGAGTCCACTCTTCAAAATGATCCCATTCTCATGGAGCATTGGCCTCCCTATTATCGTCCCCTTGTTGCCTATGTCTGGTCAGGTGTGCCGATTCAATGGGTGAATAAGACTGCCTCCCCTCACTCGGTCAGGGATGACGACTGTGTAACGGGAGAAACTTGTTTGTTCGATTCCAGGTCAGTGAGGCCTGGGGAGTCCTACACCATTCCGGGGCTTCCTCCAGGGCGGTACCCGTACCACTGTGAACTGCATCCGATTATGGGCGGAACCCTAATTGTAGAAAAGCCTGTGGGAAAGACTTCTCTCCAATGAGAAAGTCTTCCTCCCTTTGCCTATTCGGGGTTTAGCTCTTTAGCCTAAAGTTCTAGAAATTCCTGGTTTCCTGGAACGGGCCAAAAAAAGGAAAGACTCGGTGGACAAGACCCAATTGGATGAAATGACCAAGCTGTGCCGAGGCCTGATCTATTCCAGTCGACTTTCTGACTCTCGGGTTTTCCAATTGGCCGGGCATATCTGGAATCAGTTGATTGAGGGTCGGCCAGTCTCTCCTCAGCAAGCTGCCCAGTTCTCCACCAGGGTGGGGTTATCTTCCTCCATGGCAAACTGGCTCCTGGCAAACCGATCCGAACGGGATCACCAGGGGAATATTCTGGGGCTGTTCGGCTTGTCGTTGGTCACGCATCCCCACCAGTTCCTTGTCAATGGCCAAACCCTCTTTACGTGGTGCGCCATCGATGCCTTGCTGTACCCACCCCTGCTTGGGAAAACGGCCCACGTGGAATCCCGGTGTCCGATCACCCACGAGAAGGTTCGGTTGACCATCACACCAGAACGGGTCGAGTGGGTCGATCCGCCCAGTGCCATGGTATCGATGGTCCTCCCCGACACCCCGCAAAGGTGCTGGGAGACAGTGGATGAAATCCAAGCAGGATTTTGTCAGCATGTCCGGCTCTTCACCTCCTCCCAAGCGGTTGTCCAATGGGGTTCTCACAGTGACCAGAACCTCGCGGCTTTGACGATTGTAGAAGCCGAGCAATTGGTGCGGATGGTCCTCGAGGAGGTGGGGAAGAACACACAGGATTTTAGGTTTTCCCCAGACCCTCCAGACAGTCATTCCTGTCTCCAGCCAAAAACGGGACCTGGCACTTGACCTTATACCGTAGTACAGGTTGTAACCTGGATGAACATTGAGCAATCGCTAAGGGCTCTGGTGTCATGGTGCAGGGTCCATTTTTATCAGCCTTACGAGGGATAGAAACATGAGTACAAACGAAACAATGGTTCATCATCATCCTGAAGTTTCACTTTTTGAAGAACTCAGGCGCTTGAGTCCCAAGGTGACGGGCGGTCTCATGCGAATGCGCCAGGAAGCTTTTCAAGACAAGTCAGTGCCGGCAAAGTATAAGCAGTTGACCGCTATGGCAATTTCTATCACCATCCGTTGCGAGCCGTGTATCAATGCCTATGTCCACAAAGCTTGCGACCAAGGAGTGACACAGGAGGAATTTATTGAATTCCTAGAGGTCGCAATGACCATGCAAGGCTGCCCTGGAGAGGAATGGGCCCTCAAAGCCTATGCCGCCTTCAAGGCCTACCACGAAAATAGTACATTGAGTGCGGCAGGTGTCTGTTGCGACCACTCAACCCGCCATATGGAACCATTTCGGGACCAAAGGGAGGAATAGGAGGGAAAAGAAGGTTTTGGGCATGAGGATGAAGCAGCAGGTGGTTCTCGTTCTTTTCCTCTTCGCGGCCTTTCCCTTCCTTGCCCCCGAACGTTCAAAGGGGGCGGCTGGCTCAACTGACGAAAAGGTCGAGCAACTCGTAGCCGAAGCGGAGGAGTTTCTAGAACAGTTTCGGGTTCAAGCAGGCCTTGAGGCCCTTGACGAAGCCATACAGCTTTCCCCCACTTCATCGGCCCTGCACAAGAAACGGGGGGATGTGCTGATGATCCTCCGAAGGAATCGAGAAGCCCTCGTGGCATATCGTCAGGCAGTGGTTCTCGATCCAGACCGGGTGGAGGGTTACTGGGCCCTTGGGGCGCTCTTAGACCGGATGAGTGTGGATCCAGAGGAGAGGCTGATGCCCCTCATCCACATTGCGCGGGTCGACTCGGGCAATCCGCTTGCCCAGCTTCGTGTGGGGAGGAAACTCCGCGAGATGGACCGGTTTGAAGACTCCCTCGAAAGTTTCCGCCGGGCCGTGGAACTGGAACCCAACCATCTCGTCTATCGGTTACTCCTGGGTCGTGCACTCTTTGACGTGCTTGATTACAGGGCCGCACGGCAAGAGGTGGAGTGGGTACTCTCCCATGCCTCTCCTGGGTCGTCGGAGTGGGTAGCTGCCTGGAATCTCACCCAAACGGTAGAGGGAGGGACCATGGACAGGGGAGCCCGTTCGGATTTTTTCGAAACCACCAAACGGGCGTATGGGAAGGAAGGGAAAGACTACAAGGCCTGGGCAATGGCCCGGGGGCAATCCTGGCAACTCATGAACGCAGGCAAATATGCTGAAGCGGAAGCCGTGCTTCACAAGGTTCTTGAGCTTGATCCGGATGATGACTTGGCTCGTTACAACCTCGGGCTCACGTTGATGGAATTGGGAAGATATGAGAGCGCACGTGTGTGGCTAAAGGAAAGCTTTCGGGAATCCAAACACCCTCACTTCTACCCTAATGCCGTGTTTCAAATCGGTCGCGCTTTGGCCAAATTAGGCCGGTGGGAAGAAGCCGTGTCGAACTATGAGCGAGTGTTAGAAATTGAAGATTGGAAGGACCGGGACTTTTATTCTTTGAACTTTCCTGATCTCACCAAAGTTCGGGCAGCCCTGGAGACAGCACGGCAACACGTTCCCAATCCCACACTACTCTCAAGGTCGGGCCGGAGGCCGACACCTCCTTCGCACACCGACGATTTTTCAGAAGGATCCAACCCCTCCCTTCCGAATCTCACTTCGCCTCAGTCCTTTACAGGCGAAAGCAAGACCCCTGCGAGGGTCGTACCCTTGGATGTGAATGTTGTCAGAGGGTGGTTTCGCATACTCATAACGGCCAAGGCGGTTGTTCGGGACGATCTCCAGGCGGGATTCCACGACTATATGCCTTTGTGTCCCGGCGATACCTTCCCCCCACACCAACCGGAGATTTACCTCATTTTTGGCATGACCACCCCGCCCACCGGCGATGTGAAGGTGACCAGTCATTGGATTGCAGAACAAGTGGACCAACTCCCACCCAATACCGTGGTTGGCACAGATGTGGTACTGATGGGTTTGAACGAAGCCACTGGCTACTTTTATTTAGAACGACCAGAAGGTGGATGGCCCGTGGGAACCTATAGGATTGACCTATTCGCCGGAGACGAAGTCTCGGCCTACACGTATATCGCCGATGTTCGGTTTCGGATTGTGTCTTCTCCCCATTGACCTATCTCTTCAAAGAAAACCCAGCGAACCTTCATTGTAAGCAGGCTAGCCGTGTGATTTTCCAGAAAGAGAAAGGAGTCTGTGCATGAGCAAATCCCCAAAATGGCGGGTTATGGGATTGGTTGTTTTGGTGCTGTTGATTTGGAGCGGGTGGGCAGGAGCGCAACCCTCCCCCCAGCACATTCTCATTCATATGAAAACGTCGCTGGCAGAGGACGACGCCCAGATTTGCGCGGTGCCTAATGTCGCGTGGGCCTTGGTCAAAGCAGGGCATCAGGTCACAATCTTGGTGGATGCCAGTGCCGTCACCTCGGTGACGAAAGGCTTTGGCTGGTTCAATGGGATTTTTCGCGCAGACAGCACCGCGCTGGATCGGGCCGCCTTACCGGAACGTGAGCGCAAGAGCCTTTCCGAGCAGATGGGAGTGCCGGTGGAAAAGGTGCCGCATAATTATGGCGAGTATTTGAACTTCCTCAAAAAGATGGGTGTGGAAATTTACGGCAATCGGACCATGATGTTGCTTTACAAAATCGAGCCCTCTCAGGTTTCCTCCATGGTGACTCCCATTTCATTGGAACGTATGGTCGCGTTGTTTACCGAAGCCGATCGGATCATCGTATTTTGACGAAAAAACAACTTTTTCCAGTGGCCTCCTCGGTTAGGGCTGCCTCCGAAACTCGCATGAAACTTCCCCAACGAAGAATGAGATCTTCCTTAAAATCCTTCGCCTCCTCCGACTGAAAGGCTGCAACCTCAAGACTGTCCGCGCCTATCATCTCCGGCTCACATTCCAGAAGTTCTGGACGCAACCGGGAAAATGGGGTAAAGGACGAGCAGGCCGGTTGGTCACTCTAACCTAATTCTTCGGACACCTTTCCTATTCCCCACTAGTGGAGTTGAGTCAGGAGTTGGTTCGCCTCGCCGGCATCTTCGAATTTTGGAGAGATCTGGAAGGCGGTTTCCAGCTCTTGCCTCGCCTCCTGATTCCGACCTTCCCGGGCATAGGCCAACCCCAGGTGATACCGGATACTCGGGTGTGCCGGCGCCAGCTTAACCGCTTCTTCCAAAGCAATGATGGCATCGGGGACCCGACCGAGCTTTAGGAAAACCCATCCAAGAGTATCATGGATTCCCCCATGCTCAGGGTCCAATTGTTTGGCCTGCTCCGCGTAGCTGAGGGCTTGGTCCAAGTCGGTGGCCTGCTCCGCAAGGGCCCAAGCCAGATTGTTGAGGACGGGGCCAGAGTTAGGGGATAGCTCCACAGCTTTTTCAAACTTGGCGATAGCCTCCTTGTATCGTTCCATTTCCAAAAAAGTCTGTCCCAGTCCCGTCAGCCCCGAGGAAAGGTCCGGTTTCAAGGTGACAGCTTTCTCAAATTGGTCGATCGCCTTGTTGTATTCACCGCGGTATCGGTACAGCTCCCCAAGTTTCAGGTAGGCCGGGACATACTGGTGATTTTGGGTGAGGGCCTGAAGGAAGAGGCGTTCCGCCTCCGGAAGGTTCGCCCGACTCAAGGCCAGAAGACCCATGACGTAGAACCCTGAGGGATTTTCCGGGGCTTGCTCTCGGATCACCCGAGCTATGGTGGAAGCTCCTTCCTGATTCCCGTTTCTTTCAAGGTTGAGGGCCAGGAGGGACACCACCTCGGCCAATTGGGGTTGCTGGTTAAGCGCTTCCTTCAAATCCGGGAGCGCCTCCTGGGTTTGCCCCTGGGCAAGTTTACTCACGGCTCGGTTGAAATATCCCATGGGGTATTCCGGGGCGAGAGCCACGACTTGTGAAAACTCAGCTTGCGCCTCATCGAGCTGGTTCGTCAGAAGGTAGGCGTTCCCCAAAAACTCTCGGGCTACGGGGTCTTCGGGGATGGCTCGGACCAACTCCTGGGCCTGTGCAACAGCCTGTTCCGGGCGACCGGCTTTGAAAGAGAAGGCGGCCAAGCGTTGGCGAGCCAGTCGTGCCCGGGGATTTTCCTCTATGGCGAGTTCGTACTCCCGCTTGGCCTGCACCATGAGACCATCGGCTTCATAAGCCAATCCCAGAATGATGCGTGCCTGGGTGAATTTAGGTGCCTGCCGGATGACCTTCTGCAAATCCGCAATGGCCTCTTTGGGTTGTTCGGTGGCGACGTTGATTCGCCCCCGGAGGTATCGGGCTTGTATATCTCGGGGGCTTGCCTCCAGGAGGGGATGAATAAGCGAAAGGGCTTCCTCCCATTGGGTGAGTCGGAAATACTGCTCGGCTAATTGCAGCCGAATATGACGGGCATTCGGAGCGAGTGCCAGCGCGCGCTTCAGTTCGTCAACCACCGCCTTTGGTTTCTTTTGAAGATGGTATAAGCGGGCCAAGTGGAGATGCGGTAGGGGTTTGGTGGGGTGGTGTTGAGAAGCCGTTTGATATTCCTTTTGGGCCTTGGTGAAGTTTCCCTGAATACGTTCCCATTTCCCCATGGCCAGCCGCGCGCTTAAGTCTCGGGGTGAGAGGGTAAGAGCTTTGGTGTACCATTCTCTGGCGGCTTGGGCCTCACTTTGCATCATGAGGATGTTTCCCATTTGAACATGGGTGGCTGTTCGATTAGGCTCGAGAGTAAGGGCTTTTTGAATTGAAGCTTTCGCCTTAGCGAAATCACCTTGGGTTCCCCAAAGCCCGGTCAAAAGGCTGTACAGTTCCGCGCTATCGGGGTCAAGGGCTTTCTCAGTCTTGAGCGCGTCCTTGGCCTGTGACTGCGGCAGCACAATGAGGCCGCTAAGGAGGTCAGGCCCTACCTGGTGCAGCTGAAACTCGAACTGGGTGACGATGCCGAAGTTGCCGCCGCCGCCTCGGAGTGCCCAGAAGAGGTCTGAGTTCTCATCTTCGCTGGCGTGCAGTTCCGAGCCGTCTGCTGTGACAACGTCCGCCGACACGAGGTTGTCGATCGTCATGCCGTATTTGCGGTTGAGCCAGCCGTAACCGCCCCCCAGCGTGAGGCCCGCGATGCCGGTCGTCGAGTTGATGCCTGTCGGTGTGACAAGTCCGTGGGCCGCCGTGGCCGCGTCGACATCGCCGAGGGTCGCTCCGGGTTCAACGAATGCGCGCTTGGCGTCGGCGTCCACGCGGACGCCCTTCATCTGCGAAAGATCGATCATCAGCGCGTCGTCCCAGACGGCCTTGCCGGCGATGTTGTGGCCGGCTCCACGCACGGCTACGAGCAGGTCGTGTTCGCGAGCGAAATTCACGGTCGTGACGATGTCGGCCGTCGTCGCGCATTGGACGATCAGCGCGGGCCGCTTGTCGATCATGGCGTTCCAGATCGCTCGTGTCTCGTCGAACGCGGGATCGTCTTGCTTGATGAGGGTGC
>JACZVJ010000102.1 GCA_022572725.1 Nitrospinota bacterium
TTCCTTAGCGCTGAGGCTTGGCTCCTGACGCCGCTGGTGTTTTCTGGTGAACCTCAAGAGGGGAGTGTCGCCGTACGTCTCTATCTCACTGACGGTGCCCTCCCGAAAGATGATCCCATGTCCTCGGCATGGGATTCGGTCCAGCCCTCCGAGTTTAAGCTCTCCCCGCAGGTTCACTGGCAAGATCGGATTCAGGAAGTCACGGTCAAGTCAGTGAAGGTTCGTGGGATGCACAATGGCGAAGACCTCGCGATTCTCCTGGAATACCAAGACCCGACCGAAGATGCCGCCGATGCGTCGGGTTTGGAGTTTATGGTGGGAGAGAAAATGGCCCATTTTGCCCATGGCCAGGAAATGCTGCAGGTGGAAGGGGGGCCGGTCAATATTTGGTATTGGAAAAATGAAAACGGAAAAGCCATAGATATGAGTGCCAAGGGGTTTAAGACCCTACGCGTGCAGGATCAACAGGACGTGTCCGCCACCGGCGCTTGGCAGGATGGCACCTGGCGGGTGGTGTTCTCCCGCCCCCTTCAAACTGGTGACGAGCAGGATGCGCAAATCCAGCCTGGCAAGTGGGTCAGTGTGGCCTTTGCGGTTTGGGATGGGGTGGTCGGGGAGGACGGGGGAGTGAAAGAAAAGGGATCGCAGAAGGCGGTGTCTTCGTGGTGGTCTATTCGCGCTGAACCCCCACCGGACAACACAATCTATGGATGGGTCGTCTTTTTGATAGCCATTGCGGCAGCGTTTGAAATGGTTCTTGTGAGAAACCTCAAGAAAGGGCAGGCGGCATGAGGGGTGTTCCTCTAAAGCAGCATCCGGTTTTAGCGGTGACTATCCTTGCCTTGTTTGCTCTGGTGGCTGGGACCAATGGGTGCACCCTATTTGAAAGTGAACAAGTCGCGAAAGGGAGGAAATTGTACCGACATTACTGCATGCACTGTCATGGGGAGAGCGGGCGACAGAATGAGGGGTTCAATTGGGCTACCATGCCGGACCCTCGGCCGAGGGATTTGTCCGAAGAGGCGGCGATGTCGACGTTTAGCGATGAGGAAATTTTCCATACGATCTCCAGAGAGATGAAAGATACGACCGATCAAGCTGTCTTGGACGATGAGGATTATTTTGCGGTTCCCACGATGCCGACGTTTAAATACACCCTTTCTGAGGACGAAATTTGGTCTGTTGTCAGTTTTGTGCGCAGCCTCCATGGGATGTCGTTGTCGTACGACGTTGACGGACGGAAAAAGAAGTTAGAGGAAGCGTTTCAAGTGGCCCAGCAGGAGTTTGATCAGGCGACCCAAGCTCTTGAAGCTGCAGAGGCCAAGCTTGAAGAAGCCGAGGCTGCAGCGGAGGAAGCTGAAGAAACCGAAGAAGATATCGAGGGAGATGAGGACGCCGACCTAGAAGAGGACGAAGAAGAAATTGTTCTCCCCGAGGAAATTGCCCTTGAAGAAGCTGAAGAAAAGTTTGAAGACGAAAAAACGGCCCTTGAGAATTTCACCAAGCGGCCAAGGCAAGGCCAGATTTCACGGCCGGACTTGACGGTCTCTGATACCGAACGGGGAAGGCTCGAACAGGTTGGGAAGCACCTGTATGAAAATCAATATGGGTGCAATGCATGCCATAGCCTCAATAATCAAGGCGGGCTGGTCGGTCCCGAGCTGGATCGAGCCGGATTTCGGCTGAATGAAGCGTGGATCTATCGCTGGATTATGTATCCTCAGGGAATGAAGAAGAAGACGAGGATGCCGAACCTGGGAATTAACGAGGAGGATGCGAAGGCCCTGACCTTGTATCTCAAAACCCTTCGGGCGCCCAAGCCCGACGACCCGATTCCTCCCCCCAATTAGGATTGTGTTTAAAGAAACCCGAGCCAAATCCCGCCAAGAATAACCCACCCGACCCCGATGTGTTGCTTGAACATCGAAAAGGCCTCGGATGGACTGACCTCCCGTCGAAGTCGCCAGACTTGCTGGCTCAAGAATCCCGCCACACCCGCCAAAACTCCGTAATAGGTCAGGTTAAGCCCCTCCCACCAACCGGCCATCCCTAGAAGCACAGTCATCCCTATAAGGGCGAGGCCGACGGCAAGCCAGACTAATGATCCAAATAGGGTGGCCGAAGACTTGACACCCACCCGGATATCATCCTGACGGTCCTGCAAGGCGTAAATAGTGTCGTAAGCCAGGGCCCAACAGATAGTAGCCCCGAACAGAAACCATACTGGTAAATCAAGCTGGTTCCGAGTAGCAGCCCAGGCCATGACGGCCCCCCATCCGAAAGCGAGGCCCAGGAAGAATTGGGGGATATGAAAAAAACGTTTGGTAAAAGGGTACAAAATCGCAAGAATCAACGCGACAGGGCTCAGCAAGGCCGCGAGTGGATTCAGGAAGAATAAAAGGCTGGCGGCACAAAGAAGTAATGCAGAAGCTATGATCAGAGCTTGTGATGGTTGAAGGGCCCCGCTCGCTAAAGGCCGATTTTTGGTTCGTTCAACCTGGCGGTCAAAGGAACGATCAGCCAGGTCGTTGATAATGACCCCCGCGCTCCGCATCAGGAACGCACCCATGGCAAAGATTAAGAGAAGATGGAGAGATGGCGTACCCTCAGAGGCCAATACTAGCGCCCAAAGTGACGGGAGCATCAAGAGGAGAGTCCCGGATTGATTGGAAAGCCTGATGAGGGAAGCGAGGTTGGCAAAAATGGAGAGGGGACCTGGGCTTTTTGCTAGAAAAGAAGTCCCCCCTTTGGAAGAACTCATCATGGGGAGGGACCTTATCCTACAGCAAAAATTCCTGTCAACTTGGAATCCTGATCCTTAGGTTCAGGTAGAGAGTGGCGACAAACGGCTTCGATGTGGTGGCCAAAGGAACGGCTTGAATTGGTGGTGTGCATTCCACCTGTAGACCTCGACATCTTTTGAGATGTTTGTATCGTTCCACGGACGTCCTGCCGTAAAAGAGTGAATGGGTCAAAGGGTGACCCAATGATTCTGGAAGACGCTGTCCGTAGGGGAAGCGAGGGTTTCGTCAGTTCATCGGGAGTCCAGAAGAAGGAAAGGAAGAATTAGGATTGTTGAAGGTGTGTGAAACAACCAGTGGGAGCCGGGGCCGCCTCTTCTTCGGTCGCGTATGTAGGGATAAGGCGTGGAATATCGACCAGATCCAACCGTTGGCGAATGGCAGGTTTTGGATTGATGAGGCTCAAACGGATTCCCTTTCGCCTGAGCTCGTGGTAGGTGAGAAAGATTATCCCAATCCCCGAGCTATCGATCCATGAGACCTGCTCGAGACTTAACATGATATGGCCGCACCCGGCTTCTCGAGCCTTTGAAATAGCGTTGCCCAAGGTAAATTCTCCCGACTGATCAAATCGCCCGGAAATCAAAAACACCTGAGCCTCATTGAGGCTCCGTTCTGTCAAAAGCATGTCGTTTCCTCTCAGGTTCTCTGGATCATCCCAATACACTCAATGGATCAAGCCTTGAAATGGCAGGAGTCTAAATAGGCTTTTTGAGGCGCCTTAAGCCTCTTCGTTTCCACAATAGGCATGCGATCAGAAAAATCATTCCAGTTCCGATGGAGGTCAAATGATACGAGTGAAACTCCCGTGGAATCTTGGGGAACCTCTTTCCCATTATCCAACAAAATCGTCTTATGACAACCCCAAGAAAGAAGTCGTGGATTCCTCAGAATCCGACGTGGGTTTTCATGTTATGGGCACTTGAATTGACTGCAGTCGTGGGGTGGGCCTTTGAAAATGTGGAGACTGCTCAGGGACCTAGGCGCGGGATGGTATGACCACTTTGAAATTCAACCATCACCAAACGGGGACCGATAGACACCAAATGGAGGCGGGGATAAAAAGGTTAAAGTGGGTGGGCTGACGAGTCGGAGGCCAAAGTTGACGGAAAAGCGCAAAGGTCTGTATAAATGGCCGCTCTTCCGCCATTCCATTTTTCTCGTTTGGTGAGATGACGCGGGCCCCGTCAGCAGTGAGGTAAAGTACCGGACCTTAGCCCTGTCATTGTTTCAACCGGTACGGTAGAATTCGGGAATGCCAGTCTCACGCAGGATGGATGCGAAAGGAGTCCTTGGTTCCCCTTCGCCACTCACTGCTGACCCCACGGACACACCTCCATTCTTGAGAAAACCTTAGAGAGCCGGCGTAGCTCAGTGGCAGAGCAGCGGTTTCGTAAACCGCAGGTCGGTGGTTCAACCCCACTCGCCGGCTCCACTCTCAGTTTCCCTAACAGCTTCCACAGATAAAGATCGGAAAGGACTTGAATCTCGCGCAGGCCCAATTGAATATTTTCAGAGAAGGGAATGTTGCTTAGAGATATTGAGAGTTGGGCGAAGAAGACCGAAGAGAAAATTCGGAGTATCAAAAGGGGCCGGGGGCAGCGAAGGGGTGGGTGAGAGGTGAAAAGAATATTGAATATTTCCCCAAATGGTTTATCACTGCAAAATATTCTATTCTCCTTCAAAGGAAGAATTTCCCGGTCAACGTTTGCCGTGCATTGGTTTGGCGTTGGTTTGGTTTTCGCGTCTGCTTCCTTAGTCCTGGTGTTTGCGTCGAACAATTCAGCCATACATACAACACTCAGGGATGTTGCCATAGCGGGCTTTTTCTTGGTTCTCCTCATTTTTGCCACATGGGCCAACTTTGCTCTTATGGTTAAACGACTCCATGATTGTGATCTCCCGGTGTGGCTTATTTTTATCCCCCTTGTCCTGCCTTTTTTAGCAGGACTTCTCTATGAGCGCCTCCCGGCGGAATTTTCTGGTGCTGTCCTCTTTCTATCATGGGCTTTCAATATTTGGTTGATAGGTTTCACCGTGGTGGCAAAAGGCACTGAGGCTCCCAATCGGCACGGGCCCGATCCTCTGAAATGAAGGTAACACCTGATCCAATCGAGGAGGCGTTGCGCTTCGTGAGAGTTTGGGAATTGAATATAAAGGATGGAACGCTCCCCGAAATTTAGACCATTGCACGAATCCCTCCTTCCGGCATTCTATTTTCCCCCATAACCCACCCGTTTGACCCCCAGGACCTGGTCACTCTTGAAGGACTCGTCCTGTGCCACATATGGGAAATCACCGCCCTGGTGGAGGTCTTGGAACGAAAAGGCCTTCTTCCCTACCTTCGCAGAAAGCTACGGGTACCCTCCTCCACAGTCGCCTGCTACAGAGGGTGGATAAAGCTGTGGGATTCCACTTCTTTTTTGCCATAAGGGGAGGACTGAGATAGATTAAGGTTAAGGCCGGGGGCCAAAACCGGAAGCGAGCCAGGAGTACAACTTGGACCAGGGTTTGTACGTGCGTAGGGCCTTTGAGTCCGTGTGTGTGGCCCCGGCCAGAGTCCGGTTTACGAGTCGTGCCCGGTGATAGGGTCTTTAAGAAAGGAGTTCTTAGTATGGAAAAGTTTAAACGTTCTGCTTTCCTTATCGTGATGGGCACAGCGATCCTCCTGTTCATGAGTGGATGTGGGATGAAAAAACGTGCGACAGTGATGAGCGGAGAATCCCTGAGTCAAACAACTGAAGTATCGACAACTGAAAAGGTGGTACCTCAGAGCGCCGGGATCCCTCTTAGAGAGGAGTCCCTGAGCCAGGAGGATATTGTTTTGGGTAACTCCGGACCGGGGACAACAGAAACAGCCAGCGTGCCTGCTGGATCCGATTTCCAGCCTGCAACAGAAACAGTCGGTGTGCCCCCTGGATTGGATTTTCAACCGGGACTGCCTCCCCAACCTACCTTACGCGGATTCCCCAAAGTCGGTGATTCGGATGAGGGGAAAATGGTGGCCAGTGTGGCGCCGGAGCAACCTTCCCATCCTATTGTGTTACCTGAGGGGCCCAGAGGTTTAGCTTCCGGGATTAGGTCTGAGCTTCCCCCTCAACCAAGAGAGCTTCCGGAAAAGACCATGGCAAGTGGTGAGACGGGCATTCCTTCAGAGCCACCCTTAGAGCCGATAGTGATGAAATCCATAACCGAACCGCCGTTTGACCCTGGCCCGACCGGGTATGAAGGGGTGGATTTTTCTCGTGGGCTTTCTTCCCTGGATTTTCTCCCTGAGCTGCCTCCTCAACCGAATCTGGCTGAAGTTAAAGCGGAGGCTTTAGGCGCCCCATCGGAAGAAAGCGAGAGTGTCCTGCCAGAGAGTAGGATAAATATATTGCCAACGACTCCTTTCCCGCACAAACAAAAGGTGGTTGAAAAAAAGGTTGAATCTGAACAAGAGGAAATTCGCGAAGATTTAGCTGGTGTTCCAGGTCAGGAATTGTCCAGGGAAGGAACGATGATGGCTGAGGCAAAGAAATCTACTGCGAAGGACAAGTTTCAAGGCAACGGACACGCCATGGCCCTCCTTGACGAGTTCTTTGAATTCGATAGCTGGCGTTTAACCAATGAGGCGAAACGTGCCTTGGAAGCCAACGCAAAGTGGATTAAGGAAAATCCAAACAAAAATATCATTATTGAAGGTCATTGCGATGAACGTGGAACGGAGTCCTACAATGTAGAATTAGGAATGAGGCGGGCCAACGTCACCCGAAATTTCCTGCTTGATCTTGGAGTGGATTCCTCTCGAATAAAAACAGTTTCCTATGGTGAATTTCGACCATTCTGCGTTGACCAGAACGAAGATTGTTATCAAAAAAACCGGCGAGCGCATTTTGTTGTCGCGAGTTAGTGGCATTCAGCTTTTTGGGCCTGCTTTCACAAGACATTCCCCACCCCCATGAGGGTAGGGGAATAGCTCGAAAGGTTGTTTGAAACGAGGCTGTGCAACGTTTTGCCTCGAAAATTTTTTCCACACTTACTGCAACCCAGTCACCCTCCTCATGTTAGCCCGTTCCCCTGAATGCGCTCCTGGATTTGTTTTAGTGGCCTTTTCCAGAACCAGGCGGGATTCCGGAGTGGGAAGTAATTCAAAAAAGAGCTGCTACCGAAAGGAGAATGACCCAGCGGGAGAACGCATGACCAAAACGTGGCTCCCCCTTTCCATTCTCGTCGGGTTGGTCCTTGTCCTGGCCCCACCCGCCTGGGCCGACTTTCAGGCGGGGCTTAGGGCCTACAATCGTGGCGACTACGCCGCCGCCCTGAAAGAATTTCAGCCTTTGGCGGGGCAGGGGCATGCGGAAGCTCAGTTCCACCTGGGGACCATGTATTTCAAAGGCCAGTGGGTGCCACAGGATTATGAGGGAGCGGCTCGGTGGTTTCGGCTGGCGGCGCAGCAGGGGAATGCGTCGGCCCAGATCCTTCTGGGAGCCATGTATGCCAATGGCCAAGGGGTGCTGCAAGACGATGGAGAGGCGATCAAATGGTATCGTCTCGCTGCGGAGCAGGGTCTAGCACTGGCCCAGTACAACCTCGGGTACAGGTACGAAAAGGGCCTGGGGGTACCGCAGGATTTTCAAGAAGCCGTCCGATGGTTCCAACGCGCTGCGGATCAGGGAGATGTGTCCGCCCAGTACTACCTCGGGTATATGTACGCGGAGGGCCTAGGCGTGCCGCAGGATTATGGTGAGGCCCTCCGGTGGTTCTGGGCCGCCGCGGAGCAGGGAGATGCATCGGCCCAGTACTACCTCGGGTATATGTACGCGAACGGCCTAGGTGTCTGGCGAAACACTATTCAAGCGTATATGTGGGTTACCGTTTCCGCCGCGCAAGGGTTTGAGAATGCTGAAAAAGGGCAAGAATTTTTGGAGAAGAAAATGACCCCCAACGAAATTACGGAGGCCCAACGGCTCGCACAGGAGTGGAAACCCAAGAAGCCCTGAAGAAGGGAGAACAAGATGATTGAGCCGGCCAAAAAACTCAAAGGCGGGAATGTCACCCCCGTTTTCACCTTGGAGAGTCTCAAGAGACAGTCCTCGTTGTGTAACTTTGTCATACAGCATCTCAGAGGCCAAATACTCAGAGAGTTCCGTGAGTTCCTCAGATCCCCAATAAGGTCGTGACAAACAACGAGGATCGGTGTGCGGAAGCCACCACTCAAGAGTCCCTCTCCGGCAGATTTCTTGGATTATCGTCGTGTGGCGGTGCGGTTGGATCGGCGTCTTTTTACGGCCCAGGGGCGAAACAAGATCAAACGGTGTCTGAATAAACGGTATGGCCCGGGGTGGGAATTTTTCTCCATGACTGGGCTTCAGATATTGGCCTACTCATTGGACACCGACCGGGTGGAGGAAGACTGGATCCTTTTGGAATTTGTACGTAAACGGAAAAAGTTGCCCAAGCCTAAGAAGGGAACCCGGCCTCGCTAGGCTGGACGATCTCGGGGTCGAGACACGTTGGGCGATTGGCCTGGCCTGGGATCGGATATGGAAAATAACGGTGAGCACGAGGTAAGACATGATTGGAGGAAGGACCTTGCCAAATTGAATAGGGGAGAAGTTCCAGAGGCGGGGGATAAGTCAATCAAATGCACGCTGGTGAGGCAAGTGCTTCCTCAAGGGTAGGGAACAGGCGGGCCATCTGCGAGAAATCGGCGAGGTCAAAGACCTGTTGAACGGAGGCCTGAGGGTTGGCCAGGCTCAATTTGACGTTGTCCTTATTGAGATTTTGGTGGCCTAAGGCAATGAGACCAAGGGCGGTACTATCAACAAATGAGACGTCCCTCAGGTCAATCACGATATGGTGAGGACTTTTTTGCTGAGCCCCTTTCATGGCATCCCGAAACATTTTCTGGGTCGTGAAATCGAACCGACCAGAAAGGGTGAGGATGAGGGCCCCCTCTCGATAACTCTCTGATATCTTCAAAATGGCCCTCCAATTCCTAAAGAGAAAAAAGACTCAGAGGCGAAGAAAGCATTCCATGTTCGAGTGCCACGGCAAAAAAAACAGGTATTTGGTTTATCGGCATTGGGTTAGGAGCCCTTTAGCAGGATGTTGAAAAAGTCCGCCAGCGGCGTTCTCGTCGCTCGAAGGCCTCAACGTACTCTCTTGTACGCCTCGGCCTCCTCGCTTCCTGCGGCCTTGCTGGACCTGGCTCCGCCGAAGCGGCTTCGCGCAGGCGAGCGGACCTTTTTGAACATCCTGCCGCGCATTTGATATGCAGGAACTCTTTGCTTCTAGGTCACCTAATTGGGAAACGTTGAGTTTTTCATCACCCTGTTAGGGTTCCTAAGCAGACCAGAAAGCGTAGCCTCAAGTCCCCCTACCACTCGACCTGGAAAATTGAAGTCCAAGGACACGGTCGCCTCCTGATCCAGCCTCTGGGTTACACACTGGTCACCTTCCCCATAATCTCCTTCAATCCTTGCCCCAAATAAAAAATACTTGCATTGCCCTCTGAGGTGAGCCTGGCTTTGACGGCCCTTGGGTTTTATCCCGAGGGCTTTGTCGCGAGATGCGCAGCCGAGTGGGTTGTGGGGGAGTCCGACGTGGGAGTGCAGATATGGTGGACGGTCAGGGTCCAGGTGTGAAATTCTTCTTCCACCATCCCTTCAATGATGTAGGGCTTCCCTCCTGAAAGCAGATGTCCGAAGCGGCGGTAGCTCTCCGGAAAGAAGGTCGCATCGTAGAGCCCGGTGAGATCTTCGAATGTGGCAAACTCCATCGGCTCTCCATCTTTCGTCTGTGCGGATTTTTCCGTGATCAGCCATCCGATCATCGTGATCCTTTGACCGACGTGCCGCGGCATGTCGCACGCGGGCACATACCGGAGCCCCTGAAAATATCCCGCGTACAGTTCGAGTGGATGCTTGCGCAACGGAAATCCCAGGAGGTCGATTTCATGCTGAATCTTCCGGCGCTCCGAGTAGTCGGCAGGAATCGGAAAGGCCTGTGAAGTGTGAAGTGTGAAGCGTGAAGTGCAAGGCGGTGGGGACGGGGTTCCACTTCCTGCCTTCCGTCCTGGGCCTGATGCTCTCCGTTGGGCGTACAAACGCCAGAGAAGCCCCGGTTGCGTGACTTCGCCGGCGATGGAGTCGAAACAACCGGCTTTGATTAGCAGCCGCATCTGGGCCGGCTCGGGGTCTAGTCGAGCGAGAAAATCCTGAAAGGACCGGAAAGGCCTCCGCGCGGCACGCTCGGCGATGAGATGGTCGACGAACTCGCGCCTCAGCCCTTTGAGTTGCATGAAGCCGACGCGAATCGCACGGCCTTGGCCACTGTAAGACCAACCGCTCGCGTTGATGTCCGGGGGCAGCACGGTCAGGCCCATGCGGCGGGCTTCTGAGAGATAGGCAAAGGTGGAGTAGAATCCGCCTTGGTTGCTGATCACGGCGGCCATAAACTCGGCGGGATAATGCGCGCGCAAGTAGGCCGACTTGAACGACACTTGCGCGTAAGAGGCTGAGTGCGGTTTGCAGAAGCTG
This sequence comes from Nitrospinota bacterium, assembly GCA_022572725.1. GTDB lineage: Bacteria > Nitrospirota > Nitrospiria > Nitrospirales > UBA8639 > JACZVJ01. The sequence continues at coordinate 10,325 of JACZVJ010000102.1, forward strand.
TATCCCACAAAGCTCATGACCATATCCCAGATCTTCTCGATGCTCCGGGCCGGTACTCCCCTCGCTGAGGTTCCGTGAAAGAACTGGGCTTTGTAGTCGTGAAGCTGCTGCTCTTTGTGCTTCTTCGTTAAGACCTTTCGCAGTTGATCCGCGTCTTCAATGGAGAAGCCTGCCAGCGCCATGGCCACTT
>JACZVJ010000204.1 GCA_022572725.1 Nitrospinota bacterium
AATCGGCTTTGGCCGAGGTGATGGCCGAGCACCCGGACATTCTGAATCATAATATTGAAACCGTCCCTCGCTTGTTTCCGTCGATTAGACCTCAGGGGAAGTATCGCTGGTCGATCCAGCTCCTCGAACGAGCCAAGCACCGGGGGGGCACGACCAAGTCAGGCCTGATAGCCGGGTTGGGAGAATCTCCAGAGGAGATACGCCAGGTGATGCAGGACCTCCGATCCGTAGGATGTGACATTCTCACAATTGGCCAGTACCTTCGCCCCACCCCAAAGCATGCGCCTGTCGCACGCTTTTACCTTCCGGAAGAATTTCAAGTGTTTAAGGAGGAAGGCATGGCTCTCGGGTTTCGCCACGTGGAATCCGGCCCTCTCGTGAGAAGCTCGTATCATGCGGAGCAGCACACCGGAAAGCTCACCCCTTGAAGAGCGAATAGGTGCCTGAGAAAAACTCACCGATTTATCGAAAACCAGCCTCTCCCGAAAAAATCCCGCTTTCCTTCAGCCAGAAAATCCTCCAATGTATCTACACGGCTTGGGAAATTAAGGTCCGGCATGCGGCAAATCACCTGTTTCCACCCCTGGGATGTTTCACCCCAGGAAGCCATCCAGATTCAAAACGAGGTCCGGGCAAGGGTGATTCCGCATGGCCGATTGGGCCGGACCCGGTTTGTAGCGGGAGCCGATGTCGCGTTTGACAACCCCTCACAGACCGCTTTCGCCGGAGTGGTCATATTAGAACTCCCAGAGTTACGGATCGTAGAAACTCGAGTAGAAAGAAGTCCGATCACGTTTCCCTACATCCCGGGCCTTTTGTCGTTTCGGGAAACTCCACCCCTTCTCAAAGCATTCAACAAAATCCGGCACGAGCCGGAGGTGATCTTCATTGACGGCCATGGGTGGTCGCATCCCCGGTCAGCAGGGCTGGCCTGCCACATCGGGGTACTGCTGAACCGTCCCGTGATCGGATGTGCGAAATCAGTGTTGGTGGGGTCGTACGAAATTCCAGCCGCCAAGCGCGGTTCGGTGTCGAACCTCTATAACGCAGCAGGCGAGGTGATCGGCGCGGTCCTGCGAACGCGCGATCACGTCAAGCCGGTCTTCGTCTCAATTGGGCATCGGGTGGGGTTGAAGGAGGCTATTCGATTAACGGTAGCCTGTGGGAAAGGCTACCGAATTCCCGAACCGACAAGGCAGGCTGACCTGTTGGTCGAAAAAGCCAAACGCGAAGCCCTCAAAAGATGAAGGTGGTGCTCAAAGAGGAAAAGTCTCTGGGGACCTATTTTTACCTTACCTCACAACCTCGGACTCATCTCCAATACAGCTTCACCCAGCTCCAAGCGCCTTGGCGGCCTTTTTGACATCCTTGGGTTTTACCCAAAGAATGACCCCATAGCGTCCGGCACCACCAGTTAACGCAGAGATGGCATGAATATTCACCTTCGCTTTGGCCAAGATATTCGCGTGCTCGGCAACGGCCCCCACTCGATCCTCCCCCTGGACCAAGAGACAGGTTTTAGAACCCTTGATCTTCCATTTGGCGCGCTTGGCCAGAGCCTTAAAAGCAGCGGGATCAGCCGGCACAAAATCCATTTGCGCACGTCTTTTTGTTGGAAACCCCAAGAAAGCCAAGAGGTCCACATTGGCCTTCTCCAGCGCACGGAGATAGCGAGCTCCCTCGCCAGGCTTGTTGGGAACCTGAACTTTAAAGTACTTGGCGGTTCGTACGGTGTTCGGCATGAAAGCCTCCTTTTGAATGGGTAGAACCCTTCACAACGTTAAAAGCGAATGCAAGCCGCACTGCGGCCCCGTGATGGGAAGTAACTTCGTTCTTGTTCCTCGCCCCCTGCAAGGGCAGAGCGGAGTAAGGTGAGGGGGGTCAGGTTCCTTCAAGGGAAGAAAAGAAAAATTCCAATGCTTGGCTAAATGAAAGTTGGCTCTTTGCGTAATCGGGTGGGTAATGCTTGGGTATTTCCTTTTATCCCCCCTTTGACAAAGGGGGGGACCAGAACGAATGTAAGACAATTTACCAGTTACCAGCCAATTCTACACACTCCACACCCCGAAGACCCTGAAAGTTATTTAGGTCTGGCCGACTCGATCAGCTCCTCCGCGGCGCATTCGCTGCGCGGGCAGGATTGGGTGCGCGCGTTCCGTAGCGCACAGGCGTACCAATCCAACTCATCCAGAAACTTTTTAGCGCGCTCGTGGTATTTCTCATCCACGGGTGTCCCATTCTCGTCGAAGGCATTTTGCACCCTTGGGACAGGAAACACAGAGGGAATACTGGACATTCCCATCTCAGCCAACATCGGCCGCAAGGCAATCGAGGCCCGTACTCCCCCGAAGGCCCCTGCCGAATAACACACAATGGCCGAAGGCTTCCAGAAATACTCCTCCAGAAAATGATCCATCAGATTCGCCAGGGCTGGTGGCACCGTGTGGTTGTACTCGCCGGAGACAACGATGTAAGCGTCCGCAGGAATAATCAGCTTCGCCATCTGTTGAAGGACCTCGGGAGCCTGAGGCGGATCATACTCCTTATACATTTTGTCCAACAGAGGCAGCCGGTATTCCAATGGATCAATCAATGCCACCTCATGCCCGCGCTCCTGGCATTTCTTCACCATGAACCGCGCGGCCTTAATCCCCTGCCGATCCGACCGAACCGAACCATAGAAGACGACGATCTTTAAGGCCATAACGCCCTCCTT
>JACZVJ010000023.1:0-18769 GCA_022572725.1 Nitrospinota bacterium
ATCTGGAGGGGTGTTATTTTTCCGATAGGAGTTTTACCAAAGAAGGGTACTAAGTTTGCGCGCAGAGTGTATTTCTTACGACTTCTCTCGGAGTGCTTATTATTGCTTTGCACATACGTCTCAAACCACTTCCAAGCAAACTCTTCAAAGGTCGGTTCTTTCTCATCTGTTTTTTTGTCTGGTTTGGCAATTGACTCCCCCCTGGTTAATTTTTGTCTGAGCACTGCTTCATATGCTTGTGCACCAGTTCTTGAATTCTCCGGGCTCTTTTTTCTAATTCGTTCATAGTTGAATCTAAAATCAACCCACCATGAGTTTCCTATTTTTCTTGTTGCCATATTTTTTCAGTCAATAGGTTCTATCCCTAATTCCCAGTTCTGTTTGTATTGCTATGGCGGAACGTTTTCACCGGAGTATGTTTTAGGGGACGGAGGAATGAAGATGGATTTCAGATTAAGGATGTCGGGAATGAGTAGAAGAGGGATGGACAGTGACGACGACGGATTTGGAGGTGGGGGTGTTGCTTTTGTCGGCCACGCTGTCGATGGGGATGAGCACGTTGGCTTCGGGGAAATAGGTGGCGACGCAGGTGCGGGGAATGGGGTAGGGAATCACCGTAAATTGTGCGGCTTTTCGCGTTTGACCATGGTAATGGCTGACAAGGTCTACGGGGTCGCCTTTGGCTAATCCTCGTTCATCCATATCAGTCTGATTCATGAACACGACGCGTCGGCCGGATTTTACTCCACGGTATCGATCATCCAACCCGTAAATGGTGGTGTTGTATTGATCGTGACTGCGGATGGTCATCATGAGAAATTGTTCAGGTTCTAATTTGATATCTGGCAGGGGGTGGGCTGTGAAGTGGGCTTTTCCGGTCAGTGTCGGGAATTTTCGTTCATCTCTGATGGGATTGGGAAGATAAAAGCCCCCTGGCTTTCGGATTCGCTCATTGTAATGTTCATGCCCCGGCACAACCCGCTCAATGAGATTGCGAATGTCATCATAGTTTCCCATAAGCCTGTCCCAATTGATCTTTTCCCATGGGCCTTGTGTATTCCTGAAGGTCGCTTTGGCCAGACTGCCGACGATGTTGACCTCACTTTTCAGGTACGGGGACACCGGGTCTAAATGGCCTTGAGAAGCCTGGACTACCCCCATGGTATTTTCCGTGCTCACAAATTGGAGCGTGCTCTGTTGCACGTCTTTGTCTGTTCTGCCCAAGGGAGGCAGAATGAGGGCTTCTTTTCCGGTGACGAGATGGGCCCGATTCAGTTTCGTGGAGACCTGAACGGTGAGCCGACATCGGGACAGGGCCTCGGCGGTATAGGCGGTATCCGGGGTCGCGGAGAAAAAATTCCCCCCTAAGGCCATGAACACCGTAGCCTTCCCTTCATGCATCGCCTTGATGGCGTTGACGGCGTCATACCCTCGCTGCGTTGGGGGTTGAAATTGACATTCGCGTCCTAGGCTATTCAAAAACTGTGGGTCAGGTTTTTCGGTTATCCCCATGGTGCGATCGCCTTGCACGTTACTATGGCCTCTGACGGGGCAGGCGCCCGAGCCTTTTCTCCCGATATTTCCCCGCAACAGTAGAAAATTGATGATTTCCTGAACATTGCCTACGGCATTTTTGTGCTGGGTCATGCCCATGGCCCAGGTGCAGATAATCGATTTCGCCCCAATGGCAATGTCCGCGGCTTTTTGGATCTCATCCCGGGGAATTCCGCTGCCCTCAACAATGTCGTCCCACGAGATCTTTCTCAATTCCGCCGCAAAGCTCTCGAATCCTTCGGTGTATTGTTGAATGAACTTCGTGTCTAAGACGGTTCCGGGATTCTGATCTTCCTGGTGAAGCATTTCCTTCATGATGCCTTTGAGCAAAGGCACGTCCCCGTTAATTTTCACGGGGAGGAACAGGGTGGTGAGAAGCGTTCCCTTTCCCAACCATTGGGTGACTTCTTGGGGGTGAATAAACCGCGTGGTGCCGGCTTCCGGGAGAGGATTGATGCTCACAATTCGGCAGCCCCTTCGAGCGGCTTGCTGGAGAGTCGACAGCATGCGGGGATGATTCGTGCCGGGATTTTGCCCCAGGATGAAAATGGCATCAGCGTGCTGGAAGTCCTCTAACGTCACGGTCCCCTTGCCGATCCCGATGACTTCCTTCATGGCCACGCCACTGGATTCATGGCACATGTTGGAGGAATCGGGCAGATTGTTGGTGCCATACAGCCGCGCGAACAGTTGATACAGGAATGCGGCTTCGTTACTCGTTCGGCCGGAGGTATAAAAAATGGCTTCATTGGGATTATCCAGTTGATTCAGGTGATCCGCGATTTTTCCAAAGGCCTCCTCCCACGCAAGGGGCTGATAATGGGTCCTCCCCTCCGGTTTCCACATGGGCCGGGTGAGGCGCCCTTGTTGGCCCAGCCAATAATCCGATTGCCGGCCCAATTCTTCGAGGGACCATCTCTCAAAAAATTCTTCCGTGATTACTTTTTTGGTGGCCTCATGGGCCACGGCCTTCGCCCCATTCTCGCAAAACTCCACCATACCCCTCTCGTCCGGATCTGGCCAGCCACATCCTGGGCAATCAAATCCCTCTTTCTGGTTGACTTTGAGAAGGGCCTGGCCTCCTCGAACCAACCCCATTTCCCTCGTTGCGTGTTTGAGGGACGTCAGAATGGCAGGAAGGCCCCCGGCCCACGTCGAGGGAGATTCAATTTTGACGTTTTGGGGATCTTCTATGGGAATTTCCCACGGGGGTTTTGACGGGCCCTTCGTGTCTTTGAATTTTTTTTCCATTTTCCCCCCTCGATTTTGAATTCTGTCGGGCCTGAATTCTTCCAGGATCGTGATAGATCTTAAAACTGCGATTGTTTAAAAATCCCACCAGGGTCATCCCCAGTTCCTTGGCAACCTGAACCGCCAAACTTGAGGGTGCCCCAATCGCTGCCATGAGGGGTATGCCCCCCATTGACGCTTTTTGCATGAGTTCAAAACTGGCCCTTCCGCTCACCAACACGAAACAGTGATGGAGCGGGAGGTAGCCTTTCATGAGGGCCCACCCCACGACTTTGTCGAGCGCATTGTGTCGCCCCACATCCTCCCGAAGACATATGAGGGTCCCACGCTCATCAAACAGCCCGGAGGCGTGGCACCCACCGGTTTGCTGAAATATCTGTTGCTTGGACTTCATCAGATCGGGGAGGCCCAACAGGAGATCTCCCTTTACGCGCAGAGATGTAAGATGCTTGATTTTCGCCCCAAAGCGATTATTGACCTTGAGGGCCTCGATGGAAGTTTTTCCACAGATCCCGCAACTAGAGGTGGTATAAAAATTTCGCTCCATCGTGCTGGTGTTCACCTTAACCCTGGGCTGTAATTCCACCCGCACAATATTTTGAAAGTCCTGCCCTTTGGGTTGAGGCCCGCAGGGGCGAATCTGTTTGATATCGTCCGGCCCTTGAATGATCCCTTCCGTGAACAAAAACCCCGCAGCCAATTCACAATCATTCCCGGGGGTCCGCATGGTAATGGACACACTTCTCCGCTGAAGTTCTCCTTGAGCCCAATACTCCAAACGAATTTCCAGCGGCTCCTCAACGGCCAGTTGGCCCAGGGGGCTGTGGGGGGTATCTTTTTTCATGTTGGGATAAAACCTCGTGGCCAGTCCCTCACCCAATGGGGATTTTTTTGAAGGCAGTGGGTCGATTCTTTCCCCTTTCCGGGTGATTATAAACTTTCTTCCGATGTTAAATCAGTGCTTGATAGGGAGACTCCCTCCCCATGAGAATAAAAATTGTGGGGTGGAAGGCGTGAGACATCTCCACCAGATCAAGTATCTGGAATGTTGTGTCATGATTCCACGTTCAGGTATACAAGGGCTGTTGGGAAAAGGGTCCCGAACACGTGGTGAAAAATGATTTCCACCAGCGAGTTGGTTCCCGCCTCCTCCTTCTCGGAGTTGCCGTTCTCGTCCTTCTGGTAGTCAACCGGAATGTCTCCTATGCCGTGATTACGGGCCCTGATCCTCCTCCTGAATTGGACCAGTACCTGGCTGCGATTGCAGACCTCACTCAAGCCTCTCCTCTCGTGAAGATTCCGGAGGGATGGTTCTTCATGGGAACCATTCGCAAATATGATGATCCCTTCGGGCTGGAAACCCAGTTTGACAACACCGAATTCCCGCAGCGGCGCATTTGGCTCGATGCCTACTCCATGGATCGTGATGAGGTGAGCATGGGAGAGTATTTGGCATTTTTAACCCGGGAGAAGCGTGATGTCTCAGGCCAACTTCGGCGGTTGATCTGGCATTTGATCTCCGTGCATGCCTTACCTGATTACGTCATGGCCCGTTGGCCTGCATTGTATGTGACTTGGGCCGAGGCTGCCGATTTTTGTCAGGCTCAAGGTAAACGGCTTCCAACGGAGGCTGAATGGGAGAAGGCGGCTCGCGGGAGTGAGGGCAACCTCTTCCCCTGGGGAAAGGCAGCGCCGGATTCTGATCTCGCGGTGTTTCATCTGTACCATGTCCACGAGATTCCTCTCGTGGCCGCTGTCGATAGTTGGGAGGAAGGGCGAAGTCCCTATGGGTTGAATCACATGGCGGGGAACATTGGGGAATGGGTCCAAGACTGGTTTGGGTTTGATTACTACGTCATCATGCCGGAGCGAAACCCACTAGGGCCTCCCACCGCCCGGTATAAAGGCGTGCGCGGCGGCTCCTGGAGAAGCAAGCCGCACATGCTTCGGACGGCGACCCGCAATGGCGCGACCCCGGACAAACGCTCGCCCACGATCGGCTTTCGCTGTGCGCAATCAGCTTTTTGAGGAATATTCGGTGTTCAAAAAACCAGGGTGAGTAGGACTCTTTCTCTTTCTTTCACGAGCCGTGAAGCCAAGCAAGAACTAACAGGGTGTCCTCCTTTCCATTAGCCTTTCCTCGATTCTCTCCACAACATGAAGGCGAGCCCTCCTGCCACAATACACCCCACGACACTTGCCCACATGGAAATTTCGGCTTCCTCTATGACGACCTTCCATCCCAGGAGAAGCCGAAGCAAATGCAGGAATGCGACGAGGCTGAAGATGAAAATGGCGATTGTGGTAAAGGGCTTCACCATAATGTAATTTCTGCATAATCGCATCAAAATTTGTAGCCGAATTTTCGGAGCAACGCCTTCCGGGATTGAATATCCTGGTCCTGCTCAACGCCCTTTGGGGAACTTCCATCCACCACGCCCAAGACCCCCCGGCCCTGGTCGGTTTTTGCGAGAATCACCTCCACTGGATTGGCTGTCGCGCAGTAAATGCCGCAGACTTCGGGAACTTGGCGAATCGCCGGTAGGACGTTGATGGGAAAGCTGTTGAGCAAAAGAACAAGAAAACTATGCCCGGCTCCTATATTTTGCAAGTTGGTCTTGGCCAGCTCGGTCAGTTCTTCATCGGTCCCACTCCACCGCACAAGACAGGGCCCGGAGGCCTCACAAAAGGCCAATCCAAATTTGATCCCGGGAACCGCGCTGACCAGCGCTTCATGCACGTCCTCCACGGTCTTAATAAAGTGAGTTTGCCCAAAAATCAGGTTCACCTCGTCTGGTTTTTGGATTTTCACTGAAATGAGTTCAATGGCCATGGTGTCCTCTCTTTCCAATAAATCACCCTTATCAAAGTCTTATTCCTGTGTTGCCCTTTCCGCAACTTTTTTCCCTAGCACGCGGAACAGTGCACCTGGAGGATGCCGACATCATGCATATTACACGGCTCCCTCCGGCTGCAGAAAGGGAGGGGAACATGAGCGATTCCATGCGAGTAGGTATGGGTCTCTTCCTCCGGATCGAAATGCCACGTGGACATGCCGAACACCGAATCGGTTTCCCGATTTGAAAAACTCTCGTACTCTACGCGGAACTCGATCAACCCTTCGCAGACGCTCAGGCAATCCTGGGGAGCAACTCTAAATTGCACGTGGAAAAAGTTTCCTTGCTCCACCCAGGTGTCGAGCACCTGCACCGAGGCGCCACAGGCTAAGGCCTGGGAGGCAGGCAGCACAAGTAATGCCATCAGGGCCGGGAATGAATGCAGGATAAGCATGGTAAACCTTTGGGCTGCCTTCAATGAGCACCCTTCTTCGGTCAAAGGCGCCTCAACACGTCCTGCAGGAGTGCATCCGGCCATTGGCCACGGTTATCAACCGTCACCGTCACCACCCGGCAGTCTGGTCGCTTTTTCACCCTTGCGATGAAGCCCTCACCTTTCAGGGCGATGGTGGCAACGACAATTTTGGGTGAGTTCAAGATCTCTTCCATTTCCTGAATGAACCGCTGGCTCAGGCACTCCATTTTCCCAATCTCGTCGATGATAATGATTTTGGAGGGTGAACGAGGTAAATCAAGATCGGTGAGCAGGCGGTCAAACCCAGGAACATCCACCCCATAGCGGCCAATCCGAAAGCTCCCGCGAACATCCACATGGGACAGAATTTGTTTCTGCCCAGCCAGGGAAACAAGCTGAAAACCTTTCCGAATTCCATCAACCCGAATCTCGTCTGTATAAAACCCAGCCGGATGGTAAACGGACAGGCGGTCGGCCAACCTACGAACAAGGGTAGTTTTCCCGACTCCTGGTGGTCCAGTGATAAGGAGATGTTTCATTGATCTCGATTGGGGTTCCTTGGCTAGGAAGATACACCTCCCCGATCCTTGTTGCCAGTTGAGCCCAAGGAGCCCTGTATTGTACACAGGGGCTGGAGGGGGGGCCTGGGGAGTCACTGAAAACCCAGAATTCAACAGCTAGGAAAACGAGTTCATAGAGGAACCCAATTCGAAGGACGGCTTTCTTCCGATTTCAGGGGGTGTGTATGGAGACTTTGCGGATTGAAACCAAAAGGCTACAACAAGTTGTGGACCTCACGGAAAAGGTTCACACGATTATTCAGAAGAGACATTTCAAGGAGGGAGTCTGCAGTCTGTTTTTGCCCCATACCACCGCCGCACTCACAACCGGCGAGGTTGGAGAGGGCACGGATGAAGACCTACTCGAAGTGGCGGAAAAGATGATTCCAAAGATCAGATTTCGTCATGCCCACGATCCCTCTCACGCTTGGTCGCATATGGCTGCCTCCATTTTCGGTGCTTCGTTGCACTTGCCCGTGAATAACGGCGCTTTATGCTTGGGGACTTGGCAGTCCGTTTTGCTTGTCGAGTTGGATGGGCCGAGAGAGCGTACGATCACCGTAACCCTTCTCTCTTCGTTGTAAGCTTGGCGAGGCTTTTTCAAGACCCCCAATGCCCCCTGTCGGTGTGAACGTTTTCCGGGGGAAGTGGCCGAAAAGGGGTTGGCTGAGGAAAAGAGGGGCTTAGGATGTTTCTTGTTGGGAAAGATAAAGAAGGCTAGGAGCAGTTGGCATGAAAGCCCTTTCTATCTTCGCCACCATTGTCTCGGTCTTGTGTTTCCCTTTGGCTTTTCTCGTCCTCCTGTATCCCCAACTCGTGAGCTCAAAGGGGAGATGGCGCGGATTTTCCCGTTATATGGGCATTTCAATGTCCATGCTCCTTCTTGCCGCAATCACGGCGCCTGACCCCAAGATAGCAGAAGGTAGCTGGGGGACCTGGGATTGGGTCGTCGTCTTTGGCTTAGGGTTGATCGCCCTAGGGTATATGGCCAGGAGACGTTGGTGGGGTGCGACCAGGGAACACCTCTCTCACCCACAGCCTCGCCCAAAATGGAGAAAGAGAAAAAATCGAAGTTGAGTGCCAAGCTGTGACCAGAAGGAGACGGCGTGGAGATGATCTCTCTGGACACTTTTCTTAAAGGTCGGCGGGTATGTCACAGGAGAAAGCTAAACGAGATTGAGGTGTGGGGGCCCAGCATCACTTCCCTCAGTTGGTCTTGAGTCACATGCTCATGGGGACCGTTGGCGGTTCTGGCCTTAATACTAGGAAGGGCTGGTGGATCAGCGGATGGTGAAAGAGGGGTTGGTCCTATTGTATCCGGGGCTTCATACAGTGCTCAGGCTCCAACTCCTGCTGCACTCAGATAATCGGAAAGATCATGGCATTGGCTCACAGGCTGTGGCTACGGCCGTGGCTTATTGTGACCCGGAAGTGATGGCGGGTTATCCCATCTCCCCACCCCTACACACGCATTGTTCAGCTCATTTGGCGGACCAGAAAGAAGATTTTTCTTCTGTGACAAAGGCCTCACCAACTCCGCCCGAGTCGTCCCAATTATCAATTCCTCAAGACTTCTTTCGGTGGCCGTCCTCGTTGGGACCCGTTCCTGGCTTTTGGGCTGACCAGAGGATCATCGGGCAGGTACAGGAGTTGATGATCCACAGATATTTTTTCTGACCACGATCGGCAAGGGTCACACATGCGAATCTTACGCCGATCCGGACTCCAAAATCTCTCCTGGCAATGACAGGCTTTCCCGCATAAGCAGGAAACATATCCTGCAAAAGGGGATGGCTCTGGCTGAGGGCTCCTTTCTGGGTCCACAAGATCACGGGCTTTTTGAACCGCTCTGGCCCATGATCCCCAGTGCTGGACAAAAAACTGGACGGAATAGGCCTTGTCTTCAGCAAGGTCGTACTCTAATTGGGTGGGGCGTTCACGTCCCTCCGTCCCAAAATATCGAGCAAGATCGACCAATGCCTTATGGCGGTTCCAGGCACTTAATGATTCTGTATTGCCCCTCAGGGCTAGAGAATTTTTATTTTTTGCCATGGTGTATCCCCTTACCAAAAGGAGAAGCGATTGGTTGTTGAGTTGTCTTCATTGACTTACCTCTGATCCCACGGAAGCTCGTCGGAGGTCAGAAGCCAATCCGAACAGAGAGAGATTAAAGATGAGCCATTTTGAGGGATCGAAGTTGTACCACATGGGTCCATTGCGATAATCGCTTTGGAAAGCGTGGTGGTAGTTGTGATAGCCCTCTCCAAAAGTCAACAAGGACACCCACCAATTGTCACGGCTGGAATCACCCTGGCCATGAGGCTGACTGCCCCAGAGGTGGCACATGGAATTGATACAAAACGTGCCGTTGAGGACAAAAAATAGCCGACCAACTCCGGCTAACAGGAAACACCCCAGCCCCCCAATCCAGCCATTGGCAAGAAGGCCTACAGCCAACGGCAAGGCCAGTCCCGAGAGCACAATGGGAACATAGTATCGGTGTTGCCACATAACCACGGGATCCTTAAACAGGCGGGTGGCATATTTCCTGTGGCGATGGGGTCCCTTCAAAAGAAGCCATCCGCAGTGGCTAAACCAAAATCCCCGCTTCGCATTATAGGGATCCTCCTCCTGGTCACACTGCGCATGGTGGCGAATATGATCATTGGCCCATACCATTGCGGAGTTTTCCAGCGCCCAACCTCCGGCAATTAATAACCCTGCTTTCACCCAATTCGGACAAGAGAAACTCCGATGGGTGACGAGCCGGTGGTAGCCGACGGTAATCCCCAAGCCAGAGGTGAAATAGAGAAACCCAAACAAGAACCAGTCAATCCAGGTGTAACCAAAAAAATAGGCAAAGGTGGGAAGTCCCACCACTGTAACGATGGTCACAAAACTAAAGAGAATGGTGGTAGGGTAATGAAACTCCCAGGCCACAGGACGACGAACAATCGGGATAGTCGTCATTAAAAGACTCTCCGGAAAAATAAACGGAAACAGGTGCCCATGAGGCGACCCTTGCTCCTTCGTGTATTTGCCTAGGATTTAGAAACGGCTTTTCCGACCGCGGTTTCCGCCGTCGAACCGACCCCCACCCCCACCCCTATCCCCACCTCCACCCCTATCCCCACCCCTATCCCCACCCCCACCGAATCGGGGTGCCTGAGGTTTCGCTTCGTTGACCGTCAAGGTCCGGCCGTCCACTTGTGTGGAGTGAAGGGCGGTAATCGCGGCCTGAGCCTCGGCTTGCGACGACATTTCCACAAAGCCAAAGCCTCGGGATTGCCCTGTATACCTATCCATGATCACACGGACCGATTCCACGGTGCCATGCACGGCAAAGAGGTCCGTTAACTGTGATTCAGTCGTGGAGTACGGCAATCCGCCAACATAAATTTTTGAACCCATAAAGGTTCCTCCTTATTTGGCCGGGATATTGTCTTAGACTCGAGAAGGGTGAAACAACCGGAAGGAACAGGCCGAGGACGCAAAAAAAGCACGCGACTTGGGTCAAACCTTCGAGTAGATTCTCGGGCAAAACAACACCAGTTACAGGCCTTGTTCTCTTATGCTTCACCACCAGGCCTCATGCAATGAAGTGAGGAAAGTATACCACAGGAAGCGCTGGAAAAATAGGGAGGAATGGGGCGCCTCGAGAAAGGCAAGCCAGGGAGGTGAATTGAGAGAATTGGGGAAGGGCACCAATCGGATTGCCCGGGGTTACCCAATTCGCAAGAAGGTGACAAAAGAGCAAGCTTATGGGGTTCATCGCTTTGAAAGGGAGTGAGGAATGATCCAGCAAAGTAAGGCCCCACGGCAACGGTTGATCCCAGGGTGAGGGTTAAGGAGTCAGTGCTTGGATTCTTGGCTAATACGCCCGTGATTCCGGTATTAACCCGAAAATCAAAAGCCGTGGCGATACTTGATACCCCCGTAAAGTGAATAGGCTGGTGATGGCGAGTTCGGGCAATATTGAGGAGCAAACGGTCTGTTTCAATACGGCTCACGGTTCGGTCGTATTCAATGACTGCCCTATGCAGGGCGATGGGGGAAGCACATCCGCCAAGGTAAAGACCAGAGAAGAGAATCAGGCCAAAAACCAAGGGAAGGAGCTTTAGAGCCTTAGAGGATGAGGGATGTTCTGATCAAAGTGATAAGTCCAAAGACCCCAACAAGATGCCAGAGGACAACTTAATGGCAAGTATGGAATTCTCGATGACCTCTTTTGCTGGTAAAACAGAGTGAAGATGAATTGGCATTTAGTTTTTCCCTCACAGAAGTATACCGAAGGGGGAGTTAAAAAGGTGGAGAGGGTCAGTGGAGAAGACCCCATTGGGCAGGGTGCCAAGGGAATGGGATCAACCTAATCTTGGGCCTCTCAGCTTCCCCTTTCTTGTATCTTTACTCCCAATGACCTTTATTAGTGCCCATTAGCCCAATTTTTCCTGGAGTGGGCCTGAGTTGGCAGGAGGGTGGTGATCCTGAACACCAACTGGGCACAAAACTCAGGATTTACTTTTGCACTCTATAAATGGGAAAACACCTAGGTAAAAGAATGAAGTTTACAGTATCCCTGACCGATCATTAATTGGGGATCAAAATGGGGTTAACCCACTCCAAACTGTTGATTGTAAAAGAAACGATATTACAAATAAACACTTATCTTGTTTTGGGGGGTTGAGCCAGGTAAGGCAGCTTCACCCAATTTCGCTGGGGTAGTTGTGTGTGTTTGCCCCAGGGTTTCGTATTTGGAGGGGACTTGGCTCCTTATTTGATTTCGGAGGCTAACTGGGCGCCCTGAAAAATAACTCTACAATTGCACATCGAAACCTATGTCGTTTTTACCCCTCAGGGCCGAAGAGTTACGAATCGGCTTGTATGTCAAATTGGTCGGATCCTGGTTCAAGCATCCCTTCCCCGCCAATACGTTCAAAATTCAAACTTCCAAAGACCTCGCTATTCTTCGAGGCCTCCGAAATTTCAAAATCCTTTACGACCCCGATTGGTCCGATCCCCCCGAGCTTCCCGAGCTTCCCGAAGAAGTAGATCAGGAGCTAGAGGCATTTGAGGATTCCCCTGATTCTCAACCCACCCCTGACTCAACAACGCCCCCTGAAAATTCGTCTGGACCTGCCACCCAACTGGATAACCGACGTCTGGCTTTCGAGCAACGTCGGCAGAAGGTGATAGAGGCCGAAAAGGCCTACAATGAAGTCCTTCGTGATAATAAGGCCGTCATTCTTGAGGTCAAGGCTGGGTACCTCAGAGGGGCCACAAAGGCTGAGGAACTCGTGAAATCTCTGGGTAACCTATTGGTAGGGAGTGACGGAACACTCATTGCCCTTATGAACCTTATGGGAGTCAACGAAATTGGGGAGGAGTTCTATTACCACTCTCTGAATGTGGCCATTTTGTCTATGGCCATTGCACATGAATTTGATCTGTCACAGGAACAAGTTATCGGTATAGGGATGGGGGCCCTGTTTCACGATATCGGGGAGATGGCCAGTCAAACCAGGTCTCTTTATAAGGTTTCGGACTTGACACCCAAGGAACGTCAGGCGATCACCCAACATCCAAAACGGGGCCGGGAAATGTTAGAGAAGGGGTTTAATTTTCCTAAGCCCGCCCTTGAGGCCATTTCTCAACATCATGAACGTTTGAATGGGACGGGGTATCCTCTGGGGCTCAAGGAGAATGCCCTTCATCTGTACTCGAAAATCATCATGGTGGCTGATGCATATGACGAACTGAGCAACAATCCACAGTTGGAAAAAAGCCTGACCCCGTACCAAGCGCTTTCTTACCTCTATAGCAGGCGCGAAGAGGAATTTTGGGAAGAGGCAGTGGGGGCACTCATTCGAAACCTCGGAGTGTACCCCCCGAGTTCCTTAGTTGAGATGACGGATGGATCGATTGGGATAGTTTCCACCATCAACCTTCTTGAACGGATGAAACCCACCGTCATGCTGTACGCCCCAGATATTCCCAGGGACGAAGCCCTCATTGTGGATCTTGCACAGGACAACAGTATAGACATCAAACAGTGCCTCTGCCCAAAGGATGTCCCGAAAGGGGTATGGAAGTACCTCAATCCTCGGGGAATGATCAGTTATTTTGCTGTGCCAGAGGAAACCAAGTCAGCGGCTTTCTCACATCCTAAATAGGCGAGTGGGCTGGGGCGTAGGGACGGGCATGGGAAGGTGTTTGCAGCCTGTGCTCTCTCACGCCGCTACGACCCTGAGCAAAGGAGGAATTGGAGAAGAACCGATGAAGACTTGCGCGAAGTGGCAGAAGAAATGAATTCCAAGATCCTGGTCCGCCATGCCCAAAATCCTTCCTCTACCTACCCGGCCACCCATGGCTATCCTCTTAGTTGGGCTCTCCATGCATCCCTCCGTCATTAACGGTGCCTGAAGCTTAATCCCATTGGCAGTCGGTGCTCTGAGGGGAATAGGATGGTCCTAGGGGCCGATCCATTTCCGTGGCTTTGGTTCCCACTGCATACAGGGATCTGGCGCCTTCAGGGTTTTCGAGGCAAGTCGAAAAAGTAAGCGAGGGATGGCCAGCTTGGGTAAGAAAGTTCTTGCGCGCTGTTGCCATGCACTACCCATGAGATTGAACCTTATTCGTCGGTGGAGAAACCTCAAGGTCGAATGAGAAGACGCTTGGCCCCCCAATTCCCCGGTTCTTTTTCAAAGAGGCCGGCGCAGGGAATTCCACAAAATCGGCAATGTCCCTCTTCAGTCAGGTTCCACGCAGTCAGCACGTGCCAATCACGGCCAATGAGGGTGTTGCCGCATCCGTGACAGGAAGTACTCCCTCCTGGTTCATCATGCACGTTCCCAGTGTAGGCGTACCGAATGCCATTCTTGAGGGCAATGCGCCGAGCTCGGGTAAGGGTGGAGAAAGGGGTAGGCGGTTTGTCCAACATCTTCCAGTCAGGATGAAAAGCGGTGAAGTGGATGGGGATATCGGGCCCCAGGGTTTCAACCACCCATTGCGTTAATTCTTCCAATTCCCCTTCAGAATCATTTTCACCTGGAATAAGGAGGGTGGTAATCTCAAACCACACCCTCGTATGGTGTTTGAGGTACACCAAGGTCTCCAACACCGGCTCCAAATGGGAACCCGTAAGGGAGTGATAAAACCGTTCGGTGAAGGCTTTGAGGTCGACATTGGCGGCGTCCATGTAGCGGTAGAATTCCACTCGCGGTTCGTCACACACATACCCCGCCGTGACGGCGACGGACTTGATTCCCAGTTCCCGGCAGGCTTGGGCTACATCAATGGCGTACTCATGAAATATGACTGGGTCATTGTACGTATAGGCCACGCTCCGACATTCAAATTTCTGTGCCGTGCGGGCGATGGCCTCCGGGGACGCCTCAGCGGCAAGAATATCCATTTCCCGAGACTTGCTCATGTCCCAGTTTTGACAAAACTTACAGGCCAGATTGCAACCGGCGGTGCCAAACGACAAGATGGCGGTGCCGGGGAGAAAATGATTCAAGGGTTTTTTCTCAATCGGATCAACGCAAAACCCGCTTGATCGCCCATAGGTGGTGAGGACCACCTGATTGTCCTGACGGGCCCGAACAAAACACATACCCCGCTGCCCTTCTTGGAGCCGGCAGAAACGCGGGCACAGGTCGCATTGAAGGCGACCGTCATCGAGCGAATGCCAATATTTGGTTGGGACTATCCCAGCTAGGATTTCTGTACTCATCAAAAGACTACCTGGAATCTGCCTATGGGAATCATCAAGCCTGAAGCGCCAGAGAGGGGATAGTATACCAAGTCCATGTGTGGCGAAAATGACCCAAAAGGGGAATTCCCCTTTGAGTGAAAAATCCTGAGAAGGGTGGCCAATCACCATGATTGCAATTGACGGAACCTAGTTTTCGGGAAATTGGACCACTGGCCTCCCCACCCCTGGCGCGCCAAGCCGTGTCTTGAACGGAAGTCAGGAGTGGAGATACCCTGCGGTCAATCAACGGAAGAGGGGATTCGATTCTTCAAACGACGGGTCCGCCGCGCTTGAGGTGGATCGGCAAATGACCAGCATGACCGCATCGGACTATGATCTACGCGTATTACCATCGGCTCACAGGCGCCCAGAAACGCGCGTATCGGCGGAGCGATGAGATTACCACCATTCGCCTTCCCCAAGGAGAGGCGCTGCGCGCCGTGACAGGGGAATTAGCACGGGCCTTGAGCACAGAGGACCGTGGGCTGACGGAAAGGCTGTCCCAGCGGCTGACCAGCGGGATCACAGAACGGTTAAGGGCCCCCAGCGTCCGAGTTGAAGTCCTCCAAGTACGGCCGTCCAATCACTCAGGGGAACTCCACGGGCTGTATACCCCAGGTCAGCGAAACAGACCGGCCCACGTGAGGCTGTGGATGCGCACCGCCAAACGCCATCAGGTCGTGGCATTCCGGACGTTTCTCCGCACCTTGCTCCATGAGCTGTGCCATCACCTGGATTACGAATGGTTCAGGCTCCAGGACTCCTTTCATACGGAAGGGTTTTACAAGCGCGAGTCCAGTCTGGTGTACCAATTGCTCGAGAAAGATCCCGACCAGCACCCACCGGCCGACCAAAAGGTTGAAAGCGAAAGCCGGTCATGAAAGCCAGCACCAAGAACTCTCTTCCTAAGGAAACACCAGAAGACAAGAACCGCAGGGTCCAAAAGATCATCCAGATCCTGGATCACACCTATCCGACGACAACCCTGGCGCTGAATTTCACCACACCGTTGGAGCTTTTGATTGCCCTCATCCTCGCCGCCCAATGCACGGATGCGCGGGTGAACCAGGTCACCGCCACGCTATTCAAAAAATATCGGACGCCGGAAGACTGGACCGGGCTCATCCGGAGCACATTGGAAACGGAAATCCGGACTACCGGCTTTTACCGCAATAAGGCCAAAGCCATTCAAGAGTGCTGCCAGGAACTGGTGAACCGATTCGGAGGGCGGGTCCCGAACAAACTTGAGGATCTAGTCTCACTGCCGGGCGTGGGCCGGAAGACGGCCAACATCCTCAGGGGCAACGCCTTTGGCCAGCCCGCCATTGGGGTGGACACTCACCTGGGCCGATTGGCGCAGCGGCTGGGATTGACCACCGAGACCAACCCCGACAAGATTGAAATCAACCTGAACCCACTGGTGCCCGACAGGGCGAAGGTTCGCTTTTGCCATCTGCTCCAAGCGCATGGCCGAGCGATCTGCCTGGCGCGGAAGCCAGACTGCCCCGGTTGTCCCATGAATCATCTCTGCCCCTATCCTGTGCAAGCGAAGATCACACTGCCGGCCAAACGCAACCGATCGTGAAGACGGGCTCTTCACTTAAGAACGATCGACGATCCCTAGCGGTACGGAAGTCTTCGACAATTTCTCCGCCGATCATGTCTGGGGGGAGGTTTCCAATTCTTCCAGGGGTCTGTCTTTGAGCCGGAAGATGGTAAGGCTGGCGTTATCACGTGTGATGAATTCCACGTAATCAAGGGCTCACCAGTGGCTGTCCGGTTTCTATTCGTTGAGGTCAGCACGAATCGGTTTTAATTCCCGCCCAGGTCGCAAGGTGGCCGTCAGGTTTACCTTCAAGAACCCGGTGTGCTACGTTGGAATGGCTTCAACCCTTTGGGCCTGCGTTGAAGTCCTTGACAGCAAGGCCCCCAACCTGATGCTGTGTTACCGGGGAATCTCATTGGAAGTCTGACCTAAGCCGCCTCCCTGTTCGCGTCTTTGGCCCACTCTTTCCTTTCCTGTTTCCCGAGCCCAAGACCCTATCATGCGATGAAAGGAGTAATCTCATGGGTACCAAAATTTATGTGGGCGGCTTGTCTTATTCTACGAGCGAGGCAGAATTAAATGACCTGTTTACCCCGCACGGCACCGTTGAGTCGGCCAAGATCATCATGGACAGGTACACGGGACAGTCGCGGGGCTTTGGCTTCGTGGAAATGTCCAAGGCTGAAGAGGCCAAGGCCGCAATTGAAGGGTTGAACGGGACCCAATTGGGTGGCCGAACCCTGACGGTCAATGAGGCACGGCCTCAGGGAGATCGTCCAGGGGGGCGAGGGGGCTTCGGCGACCGCGGTCCCAAGCGCGACCGGTGGTAACGCCTAGGCACCGGTGGGGTTCATTAGGTAGCACCTGACAATCTGACAATCTTAGTAGGCTTCAAGGCCTCACTTGCCCTCGGCCCCGACCTTCCACCAATCCACCATGGTATCCTGGTGACCTCCAAGGGGAATCATGGCTGAAATCAAAGTGACCCGCCTGAGCCAGACAGCATTCCGTGTCGAGGTCAAGGAAGGGTCAAGTAAAACGGTCCACGACGTGACGGCCAGTAGTGCCGATATCGACCGCTATGGACACGGCGCGCCGGCTGAACGCCTGATCGAGGTGTCATTCCAATTCCTGTTGGAACGCGAGCCGAAGGAGTCGATCCTGCGCTCGTTCGAGCTTCCGGTGATCGAGCACTACTTCCCCGAGTACCCGCAAAAGATCAGCCAGCGGCTCGTGTGAAAGGCCTTCGCCGACTTGGAGAGAAGAGATTAAGACACCTTTCCATCCCACGGGATCAAGCACGTTCGTGCCTGCCACCGGCGACATTTTGTCAGGGGCAAGAAAAGAGTCCCCCCCTCTAGCCCTCCCCGACCCCCTTGAATCTTCCCAGAGCAATGGGAGAGCTACTGTGTTCCATGTCAAGAACTTTCTATGAATTGCGGCTGCCATTTTTGCTGAGGTTTCACCATAGCGTTCAACATCGTCAGGAGCTTCCGCATACAGGCCGTCAAGGCCACTTTCGGCAGTTTCCCTGCACGGATCAATCGGTCGTAAAAGATTTTGATCGGAGGATTAAAGCGCGTGGCTGTCAAAGTACTCATGTATAACGCGGCTCGGACATCGGCGCGCCCCCCAAAGATGGATCGCTTCCCGCGCATGGTGCCGCTGTCGTGGTTAAAGGGACACACGCCCACCAAAGCGCTGATCTGCCGGCGATTCAAGTCCCCGAGCCCTGGCAACCGGCAGAGTAGGGTCGTGGCCAAGACCGACCCCACGCCGCTGACACTCATCAGGATCTCCTCCTTGGCCCGCCAGACCGGGCTGGCCTTGATGGCGGAGCCCAACTCGTCTTCGGTCTTGGCTATCCGCTTTTCTACCCAGGCACTATGCTGTTTCAGGTCTTTCTGGATACGCGGATGGGCCCGGCTCAAGCGGTTTTTCTCCGCCGTCAGCATGTCGACGAGTTGGCGGCGACGGACCAACACGGCATTCAACCGCTGGGTTTCCGCATCCTTGAGTGGGCGCGGCACGGGTTTGATAGCCTGGCCAAACTGGGCAATCACCTGGGCGTCAAGCCGGTCTGTTTTGGCAAGCCGGCCAGTCGCTTTAGCAAAATCGCGCACCTGGCGCGGGTTGACCACCGCGACCGGCAACCCGGCCGCCGTGAGCCAACCGGTCGCCAGCAGTTCCAGCCCTCCGGTGGCTTCTAAGACAATGAGCTGCGGCTGGACGGCCTGGGCCCAGGTCACTCATTCCCCAATGCCCACGTCATTGTTTGAAAAACTCGTCGTCTCCCCAGAAGGGCTCACGGCGACATCCAACTGGGCTTTGCTCACATCAATCCCGATCATACAGGTCTCTAATGCAGGCATTTTCCTCTCCCTACCTTGCCAATGCGGGCTCAACACGGCCCCAGCAACTGTTCGGGTTGATAGAAAAAGAGGGGTGGCGCCATACGCTCTCCCACGGGCTTTTGATGCCCTCAGGGTAATCGGGCTGCCACCCCCCATACGAATCCAGCACGATCCCAATTCCATGATTTCTAATATACAAGGGTTGGGGTGAGGGGTAATCTCGTCAGAAAGTTAAAACACTATAGGCAATTCGAACAGTTCAGGAACTGGTTGGCCATAAGGATGTGAGTACCAGGAGGATCTATGCCCATGTGTTCAACAAAGGCGGCAGAGGCGGGCGAAGGCCCGTCGATTCGCTGTAAGTCCTTGTAAGCCAAGGAGCCCGTTCCGCAGCCCCGTGAGGGGAGGTAACTTCCCCGTTTTCATCGCCCCTTTTGGG
>JACZVJ010000023.1:18779-33629 GCA_022572725.1 Nitrospinota bacterium
GACTTGGAGAGAAGAGATTAAGACACCTTTCTATCCCACGGGATTAAGCACGTTCGTGCCTGCCACCGGCGACATTTTGTCAGGGGCAAGAAAAGAGTCCCCCCTCTAGCCCTCCCCGACCCCCTTGAATCATCCCAGAGCAATGGGAGAGGGTGGGAGTCACGAAATGACTGACCGACCTCCCGCCTGTTCCCGGATATTCCCGGAACCAGAAAAAGGCTATTGAGAGAGGAGGCTCACTCCTTTTGGCCATGCAACCCGTTCGGTGCCCCTCACGCCTCGTGGTCCGTCAAAGCATCCTGCAGCACCCGAATCCCGAGCTGCCAGATGCTCCGCACCTGGCCTTCATCACCGCCATGTGCGGCCATCAACACTGTCAGGCTCCAGCCCTCCACATCCCGGTGATGAAAGAACGTCGGCTGGATCTCCAGCACAATATCTAAATACAGACTCCGCTGCAGAGCCGTGCTCACGTTCTGGAGCAAGTCGTCCATGCGTACCTTGAGGAACTTTGCCAGCTCGAAGATGGCCGGTTTCCCATTGGACGCCACATCAGCACGGCATAGAGTGACAAAAGAAGTCAGCACAACTGGGTGCTCAGCAGAGACCGACGTGGTACAT
The DNA here is from genome assembly GCA_022572725.1 of Nitrospinota bacterium. Classification (GTDB taxonomy): domain Bacteria; phylum Nitrospirota; class Nitrospiria; order Nitrospirales; family UBA8639; genus JACZVJ01. Next base: position 19,401 of record JACZVJ010000023.1, read on the forward strand.
GCCTGGTCGGCAGCAAGCGTCATCAGTGCCGAGGTGGGCGAGTTGACCACCTGCAAAAGTGCTTGCGTTTCCGGCCACCCCACGCACGAAGACAGGACAGGAATCCACGCCGGGTCGGCCTTCACATCCACAAAACTCGCCTCGGCAGTCCCCTCACTATTGAGTGACCCGTAGGGGACATGAAAGATCTCAGTCCGTTCCGAAATACGAATACCCATGACCACCAACGGTAGGGAGGAGGAGCATTGTAGCGTGTTTGGTTGGAACGCGCTTGAGGACGGCGGACTGAAGGCCGGGACGTAGAACTCTCTCACCGAGAGGTCACTTAAGGATAGAGGTAAGAATGCCGACCAGATTATTCGACAGGAGTTGGAGAAGGAAGTGTAAGATTTGCCCTCAGGAAGGTAGTGTGGTATTCTAAAAAAACTTCAGCGCTTTGGGCCTGCGTTGAAGTACTCGATGAAAAGGCCCCCACTCGATGTTGTTTTCCCCGGGAGTCTGATCGAAAGTCTGACCTAAGCCGCCTCACCGTTTGCGTCTTTGGCACGTTCTTTCCTTTCCTGCTTCTCGAGTCCAAGACAATATCATGTTTTACAAGGAGGCACCTCTATGGGTGTAAAAATCTATGTGGGCGGCTTGCCGTATTCCACAAGTGAGTCAGAATTAAATGATCTCTTCACCACGCATGGCACGGTGGAATCGGCCAAGGTCATCACGGACAAGTACACGGGACAGTCGAGGGGTTTTGGCTTTGTGGAAATGTCCACGAGTGAAGAAGCCAACGCCGCCATTGGGGCGTTGAACGGGACCCAACTGGGAGGCCGGACCCTGACGGTCAATGAAGCACGCCCCCAAGAAGCTCGGACAGGAGGAGGGGGCTTTGGTGGCAGCCGAGGTGGGGGGAATTTTGGTGGCCGGGGCGGCGGGGGCGGCGGGGGCGGCGGAGGCGGTGCCAAGCGAGACCGTTGGTGACGCCAGGACCTGGAGAGGTTTCGTGCAATGATAAGGATGAGTACTCATCACCCAAGGCAAGGTCAAGGGACCGAGGGTGAAAAGAATCATTAAGGTCAGAGCGCATCGTTCACCCAAGAAAAATTTCCAAACCTCCAATAGGACTTGAGGCCCTCCCCGTGCTCACGATCAGTGAGGGAGAGGGCCTCTTCCTTACCCTTCCAGTTTTTTCCCGCCCAAGGCAGCCCTAAGAATCAGACATTCCACTTTAGAGGCAATCGTTTCACCGACCCGGACCTCTGGGATTCTTGCTAAAGAGATAATATCGTCAGACTGAGCCTGCTCACGCTTCACTTTATTAATTACGACAATGGGCTTGAGGTGGAGTTCTCACGATTTTTTGAGGACGAATTTTGTTTTGGGATGGTCCCTCTACCTTCCTTCCCTGCAGAATGTTGAATTGCAAGACCCGGCCGGGTTCTTCCTTCCACCGGCAATCCCCCCTTCTGCCATGGAACGCACATGAAGTAGGGAGTGGAAATGCTCGGAACATCAAATGCCGGCCTGCGACTGGACAAGCTAGGTCTCCAGAAATACAATCAAGCGCCTTCACCTGACCGACCCCGAACATGAAGGAGACAACATGCCTAGAGGCTCCGCAGAAAGCGTTGAGAGTTGTATGGTTCGAGATCTTGAAGTGGTGAGGATGGACGCCAGCGCGGTGATCGCTGCCAGCCGAATGGCTGCGCGGAGGATAGGGTGCGTGCTGATTCAAGCAGAGGATCACAGCCCTGAACGCCCGAGGATGGTGGGGCTCGTGTCGGAAACAGATCTTATCCGCAAGGTGATGGCACGAGGACTTCCACCCTCCAGCACCACAGTGGCTCAGATCATGGCGAGCCCGTTGCTGACGATTACTCCCGATCGATCCATGCTCGACGCCAGCCATTTTATGGAAAAGCACGCCATTCGACACCTCTGCGTGTTACAGGGAGGGAAGATCGGGGGAAAGATCGTCGGGCTGATTTCCATCCGCGACCTGGTGAAACATTTCGTCAATGAGGAGTCAGGTCCCATTCGTGACCTGGACGACGTGTATCGTCCGCTCAGTGTCCTCATGCGGCGAAAGATAGAAAAAATTGATCGAGAAGACTCGCTCCTGACGGCGGCAACACACATGGCCAACCAGCGGATCGGCGCGCTGTTGGTTACGCAGGCCGGGGCAGTGGCGGGGATTGTGACGGAACGCGATCTGGTCCAGAAGGCAATGGCGCAGAACCAGGATCCTGGCCAAGTCCGAGTTGGCACTTTGATGACTCAGTCGATTATCGACATTGATATCAACCGGACGGTACATGATGCCAGCGACCTCATGGCTAAAAAAGGGATTCGCCACTTGCCGGTGACCGAAAACCACACGATCGTGGGTATTCTATCCGTGCGAGATCTGATCAAGATGATCTCGGTCAGAGATCGCCCCAGGTTCTTGCGCCAGCAATGAAGAAGCGACGGGTCATGAGTAGCGGGAGGGAAGGCAAGACATGCAGGAGACATGAAGAGTCGTGAACGCAATGAGCAAAAGACGTGACCTCTCGAATGTATGATTGCAAGACCTGGCCCCTTTCACTTCATCGTCATTCGGCTACTCTGGGGGCACGGTACATCCCCTCCGGATTGAAGTTCACAACCAAAACCTTGACTCCTTCCTTGCCTTCTTCTGTTGAATAGCTACGGTGTATGCAGACCGACGTGGACATTGCCGTCGTGGGGGCGGGAGCGGCCGGGTTAGCCGCCGCCATATTTGCTGCGGAGACACGTCGAGATCTCAAGGTGGTCCTCTTAGACAGTGCGCGTAAAATTGGCGCGAAGATCTTGGTGTCCGGTGGGAGACGCTGCAACGTAACACACGAACGCGTCACACCTGCTGACTTCCATGCCCCTCACCGAGTCGTCGAGCGTGTCCTTCAACGCTTTGATGTGCAAACAACTGTGCGCTGGTTTGAATCGTTGGGCGTGCCGCTGAAGCGTGAGCCAACGGGCAAGCTGTTTCCCGTCAGCAACGATGCCCGTACGGTGCTGAGCGCGCTCCTTCGTCGTTGCAGTGCACTTGATGTGCGCGTCATGGCCCACCACCGCGTCCAGGACATCACACCAACCGACACCGGATTCCGGATAGTCCATGAGGCCGGGCAATTCACCGCTCAGCGGGTGATCATGGCTACCGGTGGTCAATCATTGCCCAAAACCGGATCTGACGGCCACGGGTGGTCGATCGTTCAACGACTGGGACACACGGTCACTGCAACCTATCCAGCCCTGGTCCCCCTTATGCTGGATGACACATTTTTTCATCGAGGCCTCTCCGGTATTTCGCATGAGGTCACATTGACCACCCGCGTCGGCGGCAAAACCATCGATCGTAGGGCAGGCAGCCTTCTCTGGACGCACTTTGGGGTCAGTGGGCCTGTGGTCTTGGACGCAAGTCGATTTTGGGTCATCGCCAACAGTCGAGGGCAGGACGCCAAGATCTCCATCGCGTTCTTACCTGAGCAGCCGTTCGAAGCCGTGGACCGATGGTTGTCGCATGCAGGCAGCAACCCCGGACCCAAGACCGTCGTGACGACCCTCTCGCAACGATTGCCCAATCGCGTGGTGAAAGCTCTCTGCGCCTATGTAGGGGAAATGTACGGGGCCACATCCACCGAAAACAGAGATGAACGTACAAATGATGGGCTGGGATCCACGGCCTTGTCTCAATTACCTCGCCCTCGCCGCCGGGCATTGACGCAAGCCCTGACGGACCTTCCCCTGCCGGTGGTGGGTGATCGCGGGTGGAACCATGCCGAAGTCACGGCAGGGGGAGTCCCTCTCGGGGAGGTGAACCCGCACTCAATGGTCTCCCGGAAAGTGCCAGGACTGTACCTCATCGGTGAGATGCTTGATTGTGACGGTCGAATCGGCGGGTTCAATTTCCAATGGGCGTGGTCGACCGGGCACATTGCCGGATGCAGCGTCGCCGGTGGCCTAGCAGGGAGTTGAAAAACTCAAAAATTCTCAGAAGCCGTTCATTCTACATGAAAACACAAAACACCAGTAGCAAAGGCAGGATGTTCAAAAAGGCCCGCTCGCCTGCGCGAAGCCGCTTCGGCGGAGCCAGGTCCAGCAAGGCCACAGGAAGCGAGGAGGCCGAGGCGTACAAGAGAGTACGTTGAGGCCTACGAGCGACGAGAACGCCGCTGGCGGACTTTTTCAACATCCTGCTAGAACCGAACCCGGATACGCGGATCTAGAGGGACAGCACTCTCCCCTCTCATCCACAAACCCTATCTGCCCCGCCGCCGTCTTGTGTCCGGGTTAGGCAACGGCCAGTAAGCCCCCTTCAACCCTTAGCTTAACCTTCGAATGCCATCAACCAGCACGCGCGTGGCACGGCAATCGTCTTCGTTGTAGTCAAGGATGCGCTGCTTGACAAGGGGATCCCCCGTCTCAACCCACCGGTGAAACCATTCGATCGAGGCGGCTCCTGAGGGGTGCGGGTCACGCCATCTAAAGCCAAGGTATTTCGCCAAGGTTTTAATGGAGTAGTCGATGGTCGGCCAATCGGTCTTGCGTAACACCACATCGGTGTAGAGGTCGATCGCGTGCTCGGGGTCGAAAAGGGTCTCCACCTCTGATTCGGTGCACACGGTGGGGTACCGCCGTTGAAGTTTACGCCAGAATGTCCGCTCATATTTGGAGTAGTAATACAACACATAATTCGGGTGAGACTGTAAGTAGGCCCACGCTCGTTGAAAGACGTCTTCTTCAGCTTCCGGAGAAGGTCCCTCGGCAAAGCATGGGATATACGTTTCTTTATTGGAGTCATGAGGTCGTCGTTCAAGAAACCCGTGGAGGTAACAGACATCTCGCAGGGGATCAGTTTCCACATCAAAAAAAATCTCAAGATCAGCTTCGGGGAAGGTCACGGGTTCAAGCAACCGAGGGCGGGGGTGAGGTTCTTTGACCAATCGAGCCCGGCGATGCAGCTTTTCGAGAGTTTTAATGCCGATTCCGGGGAAGACGGTCTTGGGACCTTCCAGGAAACACGTGAGATCCGTGTTGGCCAAATCCGTGATGGTCACCACCCGGGAAGAAATGGTATCTCGCTTCGACCGTCCGAGTTCGGGGATGAGCGTCAGGTCATCCGATTGCCTCAAAGTGTGCAAGCAAGCGGTTCGCCAATAGCACAGCTTACAGGGTGCCCCGTAGGCTGGCAGTGTTCCCCCTTGTTGGGCCACGATGGATCGCGCGGCTTGGAGACAGCCTTGGTAGTCCATCCACAGAGATCGTGGGGATCGCTGGCCTTGAGGAGTAACAAAATCGTACAGCACTTCTTCACCGTGAATATCCCAAATAAACCCGCGTCGTCCCGCAGAAATCCCTTTCCGTTCCAAAATGTCGATGTACAGTCCCAATTGAACGGCATAATGGGTTTTGGGTTTTCGAGCCTCCTCCTTCCCCTCCTCTCCAGATCCAGACTTGATATCACCAGGAATGTACCCATGTCCTTCCCATCGCAAAAGATCCGGATCCCCGAGTAAATCATCAGCGTGGATCCTGCCCCCGTAAATCAGGGGTGTGGCCTTGTCCATCGCTTCCTTGGTGAGATGCTCTTTCTCCTCCCCGGCCAAAAAGGACAGGTCGAGAAAAGGGAGATCCAGTTTTCCAATCACGTCCCGCTCAAAAAGGGTTCCCTTCTCCCAAAGCAGCCGTAAGAACACATTCACCTCTTCCCTTTTGGACGGATCGCCAAAGAGATCCATCGTCACCCGGTGGGGGCAGGCAACCAGGTCATAGAGCATGGAGGCAGTGATCAGCTTTTGCACAGGCTTGAGTGTCCTAGCAGGTTGTTGAAAAACTCCAAAATTCTCAGAAGCCGTTCAATCTACATGAAAAACACAAAACACCAGTTGCAAGGCAGGATGTTCAAGAAGTCCCGCTCGCCTGCGCGAAGCCGCCTCGGCGGAGCCAGGTCCAGCAAGGCCGCAGGCCCTTTGGCGCGCGGAGCGTACACGAAGTACGTGAGCACGACAAAGGGCCGAGAACGCCGCTGGCGGACTTTTTCAACACCCTGCTAAGGATTGTCAAGTCCTGGGCTGAGGAAGGTGGTGGGGTTCCCTAGGTGTTGTCATGGCTTTTCGACGGGATCCCCTCCCGGACCCCTCCGGGTGGATCATCCATATCCCCTGCTCGGCTTGGGATCACGTGGAGGTGCGCATGCAGAACGGTCTACCTTACCACCACTACACCGTGCACACCAATGTTGAAGCCGAGGACTGAAGCATGGTCATTCAAGATGTCAGGCCTGGGGGAGAAGATCAACGCCTCGGCATCCCGACTTGCCTCAGGGGTCAAAGGAAATAAATCGAGCGTAGGGTACCGAGGGACATCAACACCGACGTGGCGGGTTGACCACGTGCAAGAGTGCCTGCGTTTCGGGCCAACCCAGGCATGAAGGAAGAACAGGGATCCAACCGGATCACCCCACATATCCGCGAAGCTAGCCTCGGGGTTCCCATATTATTGGGGAACCCGTACAGCACAGGAAAGATGGTGGTCTGTTCCTCAAGAAAAATGCCCACGGCGACCTAGGAGGCTGTCCCAGATTAGGTTGATCTACTACGCTTGCGCCGGATTTGGCCAGATTTTCCGATCCCTTTCGTTCAATAGGCCCCACTATTCGCCTCAACCGATCGAAAAATCTGACTCAAACAGACACAACCTCGTGACAATCACTAATCTCGGACAGCCTCCTAGCTGGTAGAGTGCCAAGTAATCCAAGAGAGTAGGGTGTTTGTGTGGGATGAGTCTGCGGGCAGGGAATTCAGGATCGATGCCGGTAAAAGACTGCGTGGTGGTGTATTGTGAATTGGCCTAATGAGGCTAATGAGACTGTTTGATAACAAGGCCTTCTCCAATTAACCAGGACCCCATTAACTAGGCTTTCCCGTTAATCATTCAATGATGGCCCTCTATTTTGGGCCTTTTTCATCTCGATGGACTTCCTGTTGCAACACCTCCGAAAGGAAGCTTACGGAGTGTTAGTCTTCAAAAGTTAAGCGAGCTTGATTCATTAATTACACCGATCAACCCAAATCATCGAGCCAATCACCGTCCCAAACATCGTCATCATCTGAGGTATCCCCATCCTGGTCGGTCACCGGCATTCCCAGATAGGTCAAAAGATTTCTAGGGGTGTATGTCCTTCGGGTGTTAACCCGGAGCTTGGCTGAAGGATGAAGGGTTTCATCGGAATTCGTGACGCCAATGGGGCGAATAAATTCTCCAAGGGCCGGATAGATACCCGTATAGGAATTGTGAAGTTTCTCTGTCCATTCAGGATCTTTGAGTGATTTGAGATAGGCTTTGTTCATGCTTAACCCACAGGCCTCTGCTTTGCTCACCATCCACCGCAATGCCTTGTAGGAAAGGCCTGCCTCCGAATACCCTCCACCGACATCGGAGTGGACTCCGGGAAACCACATTTGTTCGGAATTTTTTCGGCCCGCCTTGGTCGTCCAGAGGTTCGGCGCGAAAGGCTTTCGCTTCTCATCAATGGCCAGCGCGTGGTAGGCGTGAACCACAATGGAACTTATGGTGGTGTCGTGAAAGCCGTACTTCTTTTCATTGTAACTCCGGAAGAGGCCCAGGGGGATTCCCAGGGCTCCGACGGTGTCCCACACGCCCAAAAACTTTACCTTCACGACCCTTGAAAATTTGGATCGAAATGAACGGGCGCTTGCCGCGTCGGCCTTGTCCCGGGACCGATACATTTTATAGGCCTCGGGAATTTTGCTGGCGTCACTCTTTTTCAAGAGTCCGCAGTTACGAATGAGCCCAACAAGACTCCGTATGGTATAAGCCCCTCGACTGAAGCCGAACAAGAACAGCTCATCGCCTGGATTGTAATTGTGGACGAGAAAGCGATAGCCATCTTGGATGTTTTTGTCGATGCCTTTCCCAAAGGCTCCCCCCTTGAGCTGATCGGGGGCGTTCCCTGTCCCCACTCCCCAGTCGTAGAAGACAATTTGTTCCACATTCTTTGAGTCCTTGGGCCGAATCCCTCGAGCCATGTGGACTACATTGGTGGCATTTTCCCCCTTCCTGGGTTCTGGAGTGTTCCAAGTTCCATCGGAGCACACGACGAGTCGCTTCATGAGAAACCCCTTTGGCGATTTCTATTTTTAAGGGTGGTTAAGGTTTAAGGCTTTTTTTTAAGCCTGATGATGCCAAGGCCCCTTCCGAGTAATTGGATCAACCGTTGGCCGCGCCTACTTTAGCAAAAAATTCATTGGAGTCAAGGTCGGTCGAGACGAGAAAAGAATGGCCCGGGACCAAAATGGTAAGGCAAGAATGAAGGAACAGGTCCTCGTCAGGGCCCGATCACACCAAAGATCCTGGCCGGGGTGTTTTTATCCACGGGCTCTTGCTCAGCTGGCAAAATGGGGGTTGTATCTCGATTTTTCATCGCAAAACCCACTGCCTTGTCCTGGTCGATGACCCCTCCCGAAGCGGTCGGCGTAAAATCAAGAAACGGCCGTATGCCGTTTTTCAGTCAAGCTGTGGGGGGCATTCACCATTCCTCCCGGAAGCCGTAGTGGAGGAGGGATGGGAAGAGATCATTCAACAAGCGACGGGTTCGGACTACATGGGGATACAGAGAAAGAAAGGTCCGATATCGTTTGGGCCCTTGATAACACAGTACTCAGAGTATCTCCTCGGTGGGAGCACCGCGCTCGATGAGTCAGCAGCGAAGGAAGATCTCTCCCAATTCAAACGGAGCGAGGTCAATTTCGAGTCCAACTCCTTTATCCTTCCTTAATCCCCACCCTCGAAGGCATCTTCATCATGCTCGGGGACCGTTTCCTCGTGTTCTCCTAACCCACCTTGAAAGGAGCAGCGAATGTTGACAATGTGTTGATGAGCTTCAGAGCCCTCAAGCTCCCTCCCAAATCGCGTGAGAAACCGGTCGCATAATTCCACCCCTTTGTGAAAGTGCTTTGGGAGAGTTTCCTCGGTAACCTGTTGCCAGGTGATGTAGATCAGAAACTCTTGAAACGCCCGAGCCTGGGGAAGCTGTTCCCCTAGCTGCTGAAGAGTCTCGTAGGCCTGTTTTGCCCCAGGCCCTGCATCCGACGAAAATGACTCCTCCGCATCGGAAACTTCTTGCTGAAACTCCCCAAATTCCCCGTGTTCCTCGGCACGGTGTAAAGCCTGTAGGGCAGCAATAGCAGGATCAAAGTTCATTGAAGGTACCTCGTGTATCAATAAGCGATAGGGAAGATTGCTCTGGGGCCCTACCATACCACATGGTGGTGTTGAGTGCCTCCCCCTTTAAAGATGCCATGCTCAATTTCGCCCCTCTTTAGGATCGAGCCCACCTTCCCCAAGTGAGGTGGGTCATGGGTTGGGATGGTGGCCTTGATCGACGGAGGCAAGTTGGATATATCATCTTGGCAAATGGCCTCAAAGGGCCAAAGAGTTCTGGAACACAAAAGTACACAAACCGGCTCAAACAAATGGAGAGAGAAACCATGCTGCCAACGAGAGGTTACGCCGCTTTACAAGCTGGAGCGGCACTGGAACCCTTCACCTTTGAACGACGCCCGGTGGGACCACATGAGGCCCTGATCCGAATTCGCTATTGCGGGATCTGCCATTCCGATATTCATCAGGCCCGGGACGAGTGGGGTGGGGCCACCTTTCCCATGGTGCCCGGCCATGAAATCGTCGGCACCGTCGTGAAGGTAGGCGAGGCAGTTAAGAAGGTCCGTGAGGGCGAGATCGCCGGGGTCGGCTGTTTTGTGGACTCCTGTCGTACGTGCGCGTCCTGTAGCCAAGGGTTGGAGCAATACTGTGAAAAAGGAATGATTTTGACTTACAACGGTCGCGACAAAAACGGCGAACCGACCTATGGCGGCTACTCAACCCAGATCGTCGTGGATGAAAACTACCTCTTGCAGATTCCGAAGACGCTTGCCCTGGAAGGTACAGGACCCCTTCTCTGCGCGGGAATCACCACCTACTCCCCGTTGCGACACTGGGGCGTCGGCAAGGGCCACAAGCTCGCGGTGGTGGGACTCGGCGGCCTCGGACACATGGCCGTCAAAATCGGTCGTGCATTGGGCGCCGACGTCACGGTCTTGAGCCACTCTGGGGGGAAACGAAAGGAGGCCGAGCGCCTTGGAGCCACAGAGTTTGCCGAAACCGGACACAAGGAGACCTTCACGAGCCTCGCGCGGAAGTTTGATTTCATCATTGATACCGTCTCCGCCCCCCACGACTTCAACGCCTATCTTGAATTACTCAAGACCGACGGCACCCTCATTCTAGTCGGAGTTCCCGATCAACCCATGCAAATTGGAGCCTTCGGTCTCATCCTGCAGCGGCGGCGGATAGTCGGCTCACTCATTGGCGGCATCCGGGAGACACAAGAGATGCTCGATTTCTGCGCCGACCACGGGATCACCTCCGATGTGGAGGTGATTCCCATGCAACAGGTCAATGAAGCCTATGAACGGGTGATCCGCGGTGACGTGCGCTTCCGCTTCGTGATCGACCTGGATTCCGGAATTTAAACTCCAAGGGCAAAACATCAGCTCCGTCAGCCAAGCCCACTTCAGGGGAAAGTTCCACCTCCCCCATCCATCACCATCAGCTTATGCGTTCTGTAGGCTCATCGCGATTGTCGGCGACGGTCAGGTGGAGGGATAACAGCACAGGATACAGGCCCTCGAGAATTTCCTAGGCAAGAAAAGGTTGGGATTGAAAAGTTGTTCTGGAAATTCCCTCAATGGGCAAAGAAATTGAGGGATAGCTTTGGGAAGAAGGACAGAAAGTGCTTAAATCCTTAACTAAATGCGAACACATCCATCTGAATGGATTTCACGGGTGTGGCTTCACCGTGCACCATCCGTCGAACTTTTTCAGTGGTTTCGCGACTGAAGGCGAGCTCCCCGCAATGAGAGCACACGGTAGCTGGAACGTTTTCTACTCGAACTGGTTTCCCGTCAATATCGAAGACTTCATTGACGCATTCTTGACGATACTCAGCCTTCCCGCACACATGACATCGAAACATCCTTACCTCCGTTGAGAGTAATTATACCCCTCCTCTGGGTCGGGCTCATAGATCGTAATGATCTTGAGGAAGTCCGAGTCCACATACGAAACCTGGATATGCAATGGGCGCCCAGGATCGGTGAAACCCAACAGCAAGACGCTTGGAGCAAATTTGTCCTCTGGCTGGGTAGTCCTCGATTATCTTTGCCCCTTCCCCGGCTTGTCGAATTTCAAACTCACTGATATTCCGCTCGACCACTCGTTTGAAGGCATGACGACTGAAATCAAACTCGCCGAGAGATAGTTGTCTGCGAATTCCTTCAATCGTTTTCATCTACAAAGATTCCATATTGAGACACCTCAATCGGCTAGGTTGGCGGCAGGAGGGGCCCGGCCCATTGACCTGCCACCCGCTCCACAGACACGAGGTTGTTGGGTGGACCGAGGTCGGCCATCAGCTTCGTGTCGATCCGGCCGTGATCGACGTGCATCAGCCGCGGCTCAGCAATGCCTGGCGGTTTAAACCAGTACCACCCGGGACAGTCCGGCTTCGTTTCGGTCCAAGTCGGGACAACGTGACGCAGCTCGCGCTCCAGTACAGCTTGTACTTGGCCAGAGTCATGGCTGCCCAGCAAGGACTTGAGCCCCTCGTATAGCGCCTCAGCATGTGCTCGCAACGTCATGCCTTTTCCTCCTCAACACCCAACCCTTTCTTCCATTTCAGGCCAAAAACCCAATGAAAGACCTGGGCTCCAGAATCAACTCGTGGCGATCATTCCTTATCACGGTGCACCGTGTCGGGTGAAAACGCAGGCATACAGACTGCGACGTACTCTGCTCCATCCGCCTCCGGTGTGCTGTAACGAATCCATTCACCAGGCCGGCAGATAATGGCTTGGCCTGCACGGACCTCAATCACACCACCATCATGCTCGACCTTCAACATCCCCTTGAGGACGACCGTCGTCTCCGTAAATTCAGGTCGTTGCCCAGGCTCGATCCATCCAGAAGGAGAAACCATCCTCGCGACACTCACGTTGTCGGTCCCTGTCGCTACCCTCCCCGAATACTCCTCAATCCGTTTAGGCTTATTACCTGCCGGCATGATAACCATTGGCTGCTCGATGAGTTTTGGCATCCTTGTGTACCCCTCCATTCATTATGAAAGAAGCCTGACACAACATAGACTACCCCCACAGGCCGTATGAATTCCAGGCTCACCCTCTCACCAAAATACCACACCACATTTGGCCGTGAGGAAATCCCTGAACGGCTAACAATGACACTGAAGACCGCTTTCGTTAAATTGACAGTATCTCGGCGGGGGGTATGATTCAAATCAAAAGAGGCAAATCTTTTCCGTATGTTATAGTAAATGCTGAGCCATCCCGCACTATAGTGTTTTAGCTTTCAACTAGTACATCTCACTTCTCCCTCGCCCCTTTGGGGAGAGAGTTGGGGTGAGGGGTAATCTCGTCAGAAAGTTAAAACACTATAGTCCACGAGGAGTGAGCTCAAAAGCGGGGAAATGAGACAGGAAGGCCAAACATGAGGAAAGAACATGTCATCCCTTCAATAGTAATCGGGTTAATGCTGATTTTGGCCGCCCCGACCTGGGCCGACTTTCAGACAGGCGAGGATGCCTACCTCAGGGGTGATTACGAAACTGCCATGAAGGAATGGGGGGCATTGGCTGCCAAGGGAGATGCCGAGGCCCAGAATATGCTGGGGTATATGTACCGGTTCGGCGAAGGCGTGTCGCAGGATTATGGCCAAGCCATCCAGTGGTATCGCCGGTCGGCAGACCAGGGAAATCCAAGGGCCCAGAACAACCTGGGGCGGATGTACCAACTCGGCCTGGGCGTACCGCAGGATTATCAGGAAGCCTTCCGGTGGTTTCGCCGGGCCGCGGAACAGGGAAATGGCGGAGGCCAGAACCATCTCGGGTTAATGTACTTCAAGGGTGAAGGCGTGCAACAGAACTATGTTCAAGCCTATCTGTGGGCATCCCTGGCTGCCGAGCAAGGGTTGGACCAGGCGATCCAAGCCCTAGGAATGTTAAGGAAGGAAATGACGCAGGCTCAAATTGACGAAGCCAAGGGACTGGCAAAGGAGTGGAGGTCGAAAGGAAAAGAAGTGACGCTTTAGGAAGGGGGTCGAAAAACCTGCCAACACACCTATTCGACCTACCCCAGCTTTCGTCAGCTTGTAAGTAAATGGTGTCTGACCCTACTAATTCTTGTTAGTAGGGTACGAATGTGTTGGGCTAGATCGGAGGGGTGGTTTCAACCCCCAAGCGAGATAAAACCTGGTTTCTTTTAGAGCCACTTTCTACTTCACGCTCAGACAAGAATTCTGAGACTTCTGGTTCGTACAATCTTTTCCGTTCGCTTAGTTGGTGCGCGAGGGCCTCTATGGCGCTTCTGATTTCTTGCTCATCGGTGATTTGCCTAACAACTAACTTCAGCTTAATCAGGTAATCCACACAGGTTGAACATTCACCGTCAACTTTCCATTTGCCTAAAACCCAACAGTCGCTCTCGGTCCAGAGATGCTGAAGGGATGCTCGACTCTTACTCAATTCGAGGTCCCGCGCAATTTCCTTAGGGTCAATATTGGTTTGTCCACAGATCAGACGTTCAGCAATCTCACCTGCAACCGCAACAGCGGAGTCGCATCGCAGGTTTTTTTGGATACGGCGAGTGTGGTCGTGATTTTCAATTGAGTGTGCCTGATAATATTCAACGCACGCATCACAAAGAGAGCACATGGGAACAACCTCACCTCTTTGGTCATCCAGCAAGGCCACATGTATTAGTCCCCGGCCTAGTACGTGGCTAATGACAGCGTGGCCAGACTCGTGTACCGCTGTGGCATAGCCCACATAGATGGGGTTAGGCATGAGTATTGACTGGCATGAGTATTGACTTATACGACACCAGCCGGGAGCCCTCGTTCCGGGGAGCCCTCAGGGGCAGACCCCATCCCCACCCCCAGACCCTTTTTTCCCCCCTGGCTTTGCCCACTCCGCCAAACCATCGGAGGATCACAACTCTCGCATTCAGGGCCCGATTTCTAAGACTCTGGCCGACGGTGTTCCCAACCTTATCCACCCTCCATACCAGGCTACTGCGGAGGACGGGCGGTGGGAGCATTGTGCGAAGGTGGATAAACCAG
>JACZVJ010000205.1 GCA_022572725.1 Nitrospinota bacterium
GCCCAGGTACAGATCCTTTTTAAGAGGCAACATCTGGTTGACATAGTCGGCGCCAAACACCGCTTGGTACCGCGAAGATTGGGCACCTATGCCGGGGTGCTGATCATCGAAAATCGTTCGCATGGTACTGCTCGGGATCACCCCTAGTTCCTTAAGCCGGGCAATGTCCTCGTCGGCAATCTCCTCCATGTGATCCATGGTGAATCTTTGATTGGAGCTCTTCACTATGGGATTTTCTTTGGCTTCCTCAATCACGTCTAGAAATACTCGAACCCCGATATCGCCATGGACGTGACTATTGGGAACGCTCCACCCGTAGCGTAGCGCTTCCAGTAAATTCCTGCGCCCCTGTGGCCAGCGCAAAAGCTCTTCAGCCCTAGCCGGTACTTTGCTGGTCCAGTGACTAAATGCAGCCCGTGTACCCGGCACAAAACCAACACTCCCCCCGGCTATGTCCCACACGCCTGAAATTCGCAGCCAATCGTCACCAATGTCACTGACATTTCCCGTGCGGGGAATATCCACAGGCCCGGGAAACCCGACTCGCCACCTCAGCGTCAGCTGGTTCTCGAGCCAGATTTCTCGCAGCGAGTTAAACTGATCAGGGCTGATGCGGGTAACCACCATCGTCAATCCCCAACTGTTGACTAGACTCATTGTTTTCTTTTGCCAGAAGATGGCCTTCTCGGCTGGGATGGACCAGGTAATATGCCGGGTCAGTAAGACGCGCGCACGATCAGAGATCATCACCGAGCCGTCACGGGGCAACCCGGGCGTGTCCGGTTGGATTTGGGCCCATTCTATGGCCTTGCTGTTTAGTGCCACCGGCCGGTGTTGAATGGTCTGGGCCACCACCAGGGGAGTTTCCGGAGAGATGGAATCCAGCTGGCTCATGGTTAGATCTTCCAGTGGTCTGGGGGTTCGAGTGAAGACCCGAACCCATTCACCAGTGGTTGCTGCGTCCACGGCCCGTTTTATGTCGCGTAAGGCCATATCGGCATCTTGCCAAACCAGGGCCTGTGTCTCGATCTTTCCCTCCCACTGAACTCCTTTGTCCAGGAGCGCCATATAGGCTATTGCGTAGCTACCCAGGTGATCGTGCGTGTCGATCAAGCCGGGAACCACCGTTTTCCCTTCAAGGTCGATTTTCTGTGTTCGGGGTCCCGCCATTTTCAAGATCCTGTCATCATCACCAACGGCTAGAACACTCTCCCCTCGAATGGCCACAGCTTCGACCGTTGAAAACTCCGCATCCACGGTCAAGATCTTTCCATTAAAGAGAATGATATGAGGGTAAGCTAATACTTCCGGGGGTAAGTCCTCTAAAGAACGGCTGCTCTGAGAGTATCCCAGAGGGGACAAGAACCAACCGACCAACAACAAAAACATCGAAGGCGCCATTGTTTTCATACACACACCCTTCATTGAATACCGTGTATTTGCTTTTCTGGACGATGTAACAGTGGAGGAGCCACGATGTTGTTCATTTCACGTCTCAAGTTAATCTCCTCGACGCAGTCAAATTCTTCCATGCTGCCCTCGCTGAACTTTTCAAGCCTTCGTCATAAGAGATGATATTGCCCACCAGAGCTGTTGCTCCGCGAAAGTGTAGTGCGCCTTTCTCTAAATGCTAAGTCTTTAGGGAGATAAAAGTCAATGAAAACTCAGTAGGGGTAATCCTTCAGTGACGAGGGGGGAAAACCTAATTTTTTGACAACCTCATCTCTTTGACAACCTTGTTTTTGGATGTTACCTTCACTGTTAAACCAGAGATCCTACCTAACATGAGCATGCCTAGAAGAAAGCTAGGAGGCCAGCATGAACAAAGCGACCCAAGGATGTTTTTTCGTATGGGTGTGCATCGCGGTTACTCTGTCGGGATGCAGTCGAACCCAAGGAGATGACTCGTCGCCTCAAGCGGTGTTTTCCTTTGATGAATCCATCACTGTGGGTGACCCACAGGGTAATCCCGCCGATCCATACCTGGCGACTTCCGATGAGGGTCGGGTATTTGTGAGCTGGACGGAAGACGTCTCGGATGGAAAGGGTCGTAACGTCTTTATTGCTAAGGTGACCAATGGCGGTCAGCAGGTCGCTGAGATCCGACAGGCGAACCAGGAGCCGACCTCTGCGACGATGGAAAATCTGTTCAAGTTCGCAATCGCTCCAGGTGAGAACGTAGCGGCCATCTTTAATACCTTTGCTTCGGACTATTCGAGCATGGGTAACATGAGTGGTGGCATGTTTGATATTCCAAGGACCCTGAAGGTGAGCCATGCCGAAGGCGGAGGACCTTTCTCGCCGGAGAGGAAGTTGAATGACGATGGGAAGGAGGTCAACACCGCGAATTTTTCTGCCATTGCGACCGGACCGGATGGGAGGATTTTCGCAGCCTGGCTGGACAGGCGGAATGATGATCCGGAATTCAAACAGGTTTTTATGGCGGCATCTGAGGATGGGGGGAGAACCTTTGGCGAGAACTATCTCATCTCCGATTCGGCCTGTCCTTGCTGCCGACCCGATATCGCTTTCCTGGATGGCGGCAAGACGGTGGTGGTGACCTATCGGCAGGACGTTCGCCCCTCCGATTTTACCAACCCGGCTCACCTGCGCGACCATCGCATGATTCGCGCCACCGATGGTGGCTAAACCTTCAGCGAACGGGTC
>JACZVJ010000206.1 GCA_022572725.1 Nitrospinota bacterium
GTGCCGGAGGTTTTGTAGAGATCCAGCAATCGGCCACAGCACTCAAAGAACAATAAGGAAGTCGATATTAGCCCAGATGATTCGCTGTGTAAGTATTCACTCGGTCTTGCTGCACAATTCACAAATGATTTTCAAAAAACTCTCAACAAAAGATTTGACCCCTTACCCCTGATTTCTGGAACGTTTCAAGCCACCTCCCTGCAAACCAAAAGACAAAGAAGTGCCGTGTCCTTCTCAGGGTGATGGGCAAAACTAATCCAAGGTAAGCAGATGATGAAAAGACCGGTTGGATGCCAATTGAGCAATTGAAATGTGATGAAATCAGAGGAGGCTTACACCATGCTAGATGCATCGGTTATCAAGAAACTTAAAAAGTCTGGGATGGTCGAAACGGTTCTGGCCAAGGGATCTCAAAAGAAACACGAGATCAAAGCATTACAACACCTTTTACATGAACTTGGGTTTGGTAGCCAGTTGCAATGGGAAGCCTATGGTGCCGATGGGGACTATGGCGGTTGCACCACGCGAGCGGTTCAAGCGTTCGCGCGTCAAAAAGGCATTGAGACAAACGGGACCAAGGTAACGCCAAAGATTGCCGATGCCCTCATTAAAACGGCTGAGGCGTTAAAGCAAGCGCAAGAGCCGCCCTCTCAAGATAAACTGACCAATCAAGTAAAGTTGGGAGCAGCCACTCTTGAAAAAGGAGACAAAGGACCAGAAGTGGTGGAGTTACAAATTCGTCTTGCGGGCTTTCGAGGCACGGTCTGGGATGGGGACTACGGGCCGGGGACTGAACTTCAGGTCCGAACCTTTCAACGTGACGTTATGGGAATGGAAGAGCCGACGGGGATCACCGATACAAGAACTTTGAAGGCACTGAAACGGTTTACCAAGAAGTATCCGTTAAACTTCAACAAGCTCAAATGTTCCTGTGGAGAGTGCGGAGGATTTGGCCAAGGTCGCTTCGCCAACGAATATCGTGAAGGAGAACCAAAAATCGAAGCCTATCACAATCGAGAGTATCCAGGGATTCATAAGGCCATTCTTCATTCATTACGCGCGGCCTGGTTCTACGGCGAGCAGACCGAAGAGACACCGTTTTTGATCACTTGCGGGTACAGGTGTTGGATCAACAATAACCAAAGAGGGCGCCGGAGTACCAATCATATGGGCAAAGCGCTTGACTGCGATTTTAAGCTGAAGCCAGGGGAAGAGAAGCGTGATGACATGAATAGGTGCGACCGGTTCCGAGGTGTGCTGGTGGAAAAGGGAAACTTCCAAATTGGATGGAGGGCGTCCAATAGAAAAGCTTTGGAGCCATCACGTATAGCCCCCACTTGGATTCACATGGATGTGCGCCAATTTTCACGGCGCTACCTGGATGATCGCTTTTTCGTCAAATCAGCCATGGAGCTGGATGCGTTTGAGTTTTAAGTAACAAAATGTGGAAAAGGGGGTCGGGAGTTTTTTGGTGAGCCTTGTTTTCCGAAGCGCCCTATAGCAGCCTAATCCGCTGAGTTAGAGAAAGGAATTTCTTCATCGCATGATTACCGAGTTTGTTGTGACCGCGGGGGAAACGCGCAAACGTCTCGACGTGTTTCTGCGCCACCGTGAACCCGACATTTCCCGCTCGGGCCTTCAGCGGTTGATCGAGCATGGCCGCATCCGGGTGAACGCCCAGGTTGTGAAGCCGAGCCAGAAAATTAAACCCGGTGACAGTATTACGATGGATGCGCCTCAACCAGGACCATTAGCGTTGAGGGGGGAGAAGATTCCCCTGGAGGTCCTGTACGAAGATGAGGTTCTCCTCGTGGTCAACAAACCCGCTGGGATCGTGGTGCATCCCACATCGGGATACTGGTCGGGCACGTTGGTGAATGCCCTGTTGTCTCATTTTCAGAACGCCGAGGGAACCTCCTCCACCATGGGCGGGAAGACACGGCCTGGGTTGGTCCATCGGCTGGACAAGGACACCTCCGGGGTGATGGTGATTGCGAAGACCGATCCCGCCCATCGTGCGCTGGCCGCTCAGTTTGAACAGCACACGATCACCCGAGCCTACGAGGCGCTGATTTGGGGCGTGCCTCAGCACGATCACGGCGTGATTGATCTGGCCATTGGTCGGGATACGGACGATCCCAAGACTTGTTCATCGAATACAGCGCGCCCCCAGGATGCGGTCACCGAGTATCGTGTCGAGCATCGAATTGGGACTCTCGCCTCCCAAGTGGTGCTGTACCCACGCACAGGCCGAACTCATCAGCTCCGTGTTCACATGACGTCACTGGGTTGCCCGATCTTGGGGGATCAGACCTATGGCGGTGGGAAGGTGTGTCGGGTGGAAGGGATCACGATTCCGCGGGTGATGCTGCATGCGCGCAGCTTGGGATTTCAGCATCCCTCGTTGGGGACCTTTCAGGAATACACCGCGTGCACCCCCTCCGACGTGCAGGCGGTCTATCGGGCGTTACAATGGGAAACCGCCAAGAGGCAAAAGGTGTCAGACTCTGAGGGCTCTTAAAAATTTGGCTCCTCGGTGAAGAGGGGTCGTTGCTAGACCTAACCCCTATTGGGGCTGGCTTGTTCTCCTTGTCAGGATCGTGATCTAATCGACCAACTATTTCCTCATGGGCGTGATGCGCAGTCATTTTTGAAGAA
>JACZVJ010000207.1 GCA_022572725.1 Nitrospinota bacterium
TCCGTATGCGGCGGGTTTGATCGCTGCCCGGCAGCCGCGCCCTAAATCTGCGGGGCCCCCTACTTTCTTGAAGAAAGCGCTCGATGCTACGGAAAGTGTACTCACCCCCGACATTGCTGTTTTGGATAATGTTTTGATGGAAGCGGATGACCTCAAGACCCAACTTCAGAGAATGGCTGCCTTTCTTCCACAACACCTGGTCGGAAACCTGAAACTTGTTGGTGGCCCACGTCCGGGGCTTGTCAGCAACTCCAAAGTCGCCCAATCCGCTTACGGCAAGTTCCTCGTCTTTAATCGAAAGAGGACCCTCCCCTCCCACTCCGGTTTGTCCCTTGGCAAAGGTCAGATCAGGGTCGAATGTGATATCGCTCTCGGCCCGGTCCAGCGACTTGTAGTTGCGGGAATATCCAAAATGGAAGGTATTGAAAACAGTGGGTGAAAAGATCTTGGTCTCCTCAATGGTCAAAAATTGATTCCGGCTCTTCTCGGGCGTCCGCAGGATATTAAAGTCAGAAAAATCGGTTCTTCGACCATCGTCAAACGTATACACCCCAAAAAGGGAATCGCTGTCGGAAAGGGTGTGATCAATGCGCGCCGTGAAAAAATCCTCATTGGTCGGTTGAACTGCGGATGTAAGCAGCTCGGCGGTTCCATCGCCATGGTCCCTGCCGTTGGGAAACGGATAGAGAGCCAAGTACGGTTTGATGATATCCTTGGCTGTGATGGTTGTCCCATCGTCTGTGAATATTACCGTGTCGGGATCGCTGGGGTCTCTCAAGGGGACATCATCAATGCTGGTCGTTCCCAATCGGTCGCGCAGGCCTTCGTAGCTTCCAAAAAAGAAGGTCTGGTCAGACAGGATGGGACCACCGATCGAAAAGCCAAATTGATTGCGCTTGAACTCCGGCTTCTCCCCCGGCGCGGCAAAGAAGTCGGCCGCATCCAGATTGTCGTTGCGAAGGAATTCAAAGAATGTCCCATGGAACTCGTTGCTCCCCGAGCGGGTGGAAACATTGATGACTCCACCCAGGGCCCGACCAAATTCCGAGCTGTAGGTTCCGACTTCTACCTTAAACTCCTGGATCGCATCCACCCCCAGGGTCACACCAGCCACACTGCCGGGCAGCTGGTTGTCAATGCCCTGGATATCCGTACCATCCAGCAGTATTTTGTTGGCCTCGTCGCGGGATCCTCGAATCGAGAGGCCCTCCGTAAAACCGCCCTGGAAACTGCCGCCGCCGCCGCCGCGGTTGACACCGGCAATCAGTCTGGTGAGCTCACCGAAATCCCGGCCACTTAGAGGAAGTTCCTCGATTTGGCTCCGTTCGACCAGCCCTCCCACACTGGAAGTTGTGCTTTCCACCAACGGTGCTTCACCCGTCACCGTCACTTGCTCGGTGATCTCTCCCACCTGCAAGGCTAGATTCACAATGGCATTCCGTCCCACGGTTAGCTGGATCCCAGTTCGCACGGCTATCGAAAACCCCGGCAATTCTGCCCGCACTGAATAGCTGCCTACACTTAAATTGGGGGCAGAATAGCGGCCCTGGTCATCCGCCACTGTCTCCCTGGTGGTCCCCATCTCCAGATTTTCAATGGTGATGCTCACACCGGGAAGAACGCCACCGGTTTCATCAGTGACGGTTCCCGAGATGGTGGCCCTAGAGAGCTGGGCTAAAGTAAAGGGGTGAACTAATAAAATGAGTAAGCCCACAATGCCTAGATAATAGATACTTTTTCTGCTCATCGATTTCCTCCCTTGGAAAGGATTCTTGGTTAAAATTGCGATTAGCCGATTGGTTATAATTCCGCTTCTCTTCAAGATGACAGTCTTTAAATGAATGGTCACACTCCAACCATCAGGTTTCCAGTGCAAACTGCTTGTGCATTGCACAGATTTAATGTTTGAGGTTTTTACCACCCCTTCGGTGCTTTGTCAACCACTTTTTGTCGAAACACAAATTAATGTTTGAGATTCTTACCCCCTCTATCGGTGCTTTGTCAACCACTTCCTGATCTAAACAGGGTAATGTCTTTCGCCAAAGCTAAAACACCCACAGGCAAGAACCGTGCCATTAAGTTAAGTCCTTTGTTTTCAACAGCCGTCCTTCGGCTGCGGTTCAATTTTTTGAATTATTCAACAATTTTTTGAATCGCAGCGGCTCTAGGGAGGACAAGTGAAGATCTTCTGCAGAAGATCTTGAGTCTCCTCAAAAGAAGAGGGAGGCGAAGGTGAGAACCCTGAATCTCAGGGTCTGACTCCTTGACTGTGATTTTGACGAGATACCTCTGGAGCCCCAAACGATTGATTCCTAATGATCATATCAATCAGTGTTCGAGTCAGCGACAATGTGTCCAGCTTATATTTCCAGCGGAAGATAACCGGCGTATGGTTGATTTCCTCCAGGTATTACTCGATTCGACTCCTTTTGGCTTTGGAATGGCATACAGTCCTCCTTCCCTGCCTTTGCAGGTCGGGAGCAACTGTGACATACACCCATGGCACCTTATATATGTTATGTAGGAATCACTCAACTAGGAACCTAGTTTGTCCTCATCTGCCGAGCCCCGGCCGCGGGTCGATGCCCGGCGCCGATAAACCAGGCGTCCCAGGCTTCACATGACCGCCCTCACCGGGACGCGCGCTCGTACATCACC
>JACZVJ010000208.1 GCA_022572725.1 Nitrospinota bacterium
CTGACTTAAGTTGACAATACCCTTATATGGCATCACGGAGGGCCGGACTATCATCTAAATCTTAAAGGAACACGTCCTAGCAAACAATATTAAATAGTAAAAGTAAGCCTCGGTCGCTCGCTCCTCCAGCTCTTCCATGCAGGAAATACTAGGCGTGTTGTGGCAATCGAGTTGGGGAGACTACAGTGCGCTCAAGGCGTTGCGCTGATCGCGAGACCGCTTAGCCGGACCTAGCTTTTGTGAACGCCTCGGCTGATGTTCAGCGCCTGGATGCGCGAAGCGATGGTTTCATGGTCTTCGTCTCGGAGTAGCTGGCAAACCACGCGTTGTTGCCGGCGGCTACTTTTTATATTGAGGCTCTGACAGAGGTCGATGGCCTCTCGGAGTTCTTCGGGCAGGTCGAGCTTGTCGAGAATATGCGGGGGAAATTCGGCCAACCGGAGCCCTATCTTGTTGACGGCCTTGCTCGCACGGGTGCGCTCCGAGCGACTGACATACGGCTGGTCAGCTGCACTTTGTTCATCTTCGTCGTCGTATTGTTTTTTACGTTTACTCATCTCGTTCAATCCGCGGCAGCTATTTTGAGTTTCGTGGTTTAGATCAACACGACCGCGAGGGTCCAAACTTAACCCATGCAGCTCCGCGCAGCTTGGGCGTACAGCCTCCGCGACCCTTTAAATAATTTGTTCAGTACATGCCCAAACGTTCCATGATTTTATCGATTAGCTTGGCTGGGCGTTGGGTGCGGCGCTCGAAATAATCCGCAGCGCGGTTGAGGCCGATTGCTGCATTCACCCCAAGCCAGCGCAAGGGCTCTGGCTCCCAGCGCGGTGAACGCTCGCCCACCCATGGAAGCCTCGTGAGTTCTGTTTTGCGGTCGAGAAGCATGTCGCTCAGGGTTGGGAATAGGAATTTTAAAAGGCCTATTTGCCTAAATCTGAAAGTATCAAAGACCCCTGTATGGGGTCAATGAGCGTACCCTGCCGTCTGCCTTGCAAGCGTTTACCTTCCGAGGAGGGTCTGAGTGGCCGTATGCCACGGAGCGGGTCTCGCCTTTCGCGCCTTTGTGGCGCGTAGCCCTGGAAATTGGGCAAAAGGGAGCGTCGGTTCGGGCACGGAACCGGAATTCAGGGGGGGGGATTAGGCCGTTTGCATGAACCCGTCGAGGCGAGCCGGGGCGCGGGGTGGCGCGCGCGTGGGCAAGCCCAGGTGGGCGAGAATCTTGGCAATTACCCCGGGATCTTCGATGGCGGCGATGATCGTCACGGAATCGGATTCCGCAGGGTGCGTGTGCGGGCGAGAAAGCGGAGTTGGCTAGGTTGCGGCTGGGTTGCGGGGTTGCGGACAGGTGACCCACCTTGGCCCATTCCTGTCCGCTTATCGATTTACAAAAACTGCTGAAATACCGATGAACACTGGCGATTGTGAGTTTCCATCCTGCTTCTCATAAACGGTGTATTGGGGGATCAGGGTTTCAATGACCGTCCCCTTGGTTCAGCCCAGACCACAAAGGTGAACACCTTATGCCCATGGCCAAAGTCCAGCATATACAGTTCGGTATGGCCATGGTGACCACGTTGGAGCAGCTTACCCCATTGGGGAGGCCCATCGAATTCCATATCTTTCATGGCCGGAGGCATCTTGTTTCGACCTCGCCCTCGAGGTGGCCCTCCACTCTCTTCTTCCGGCTCATCGAAATGGGTGTAAATGTCTCCAAGCTGGTCGTAGTCATGTTGGTTCGGATGTTGATTTGGCGCAGGGTCACTGGAATAGTCCATACAGGTTCCCAATGGCACATTGCCAAAATCTTCATCCTGGTGCTGGAGGCCGAACAGATGTCCAACCTCTTGACACATCACGAGATGTTTCCAAGCGGGTGTGTTGTACGTGAGTGTGTTGAAGTACGAATCATTATTTTTGACTGTCCCTTGGGTGATGTGCCCTCCGCTCACCCAAATCTGGGCCACTCCAAGCCACCCATTGAAGCCATAGGCTTCATTACAAATCTCGGCTTGCCCTTTGGTGGGCCGACATTTTTTTGCCCTAGTCCCACCCGGCACAATTGTGGTGTTAAGAACGGCTGATAGGTTCCAGTCGGAACTGGCTGTGTCTAAAAAATCATCCCAGTTAGACGTCAAGTTGTCCCCTAGATTTAATTCCAGGGGGTTACTTGCCCGCTCCCAATGATAATTACCCCAAGAATTATCAGCCCAGCTGATTGCTGGAACAGCCATCAGGGCCAATGAGACAACAACGAAAGCCGTGAGAACACGGGGGGAGTCTCTTTTCATGGCATCCTCCTATATAGTTTGATGAATTCTAAACTGGACAATTGTTCGGCACATCCTGAAATATCTTGAGGACCAAAAACGGAAAACAAGAACAAGGAATCACGCAATGTGCTGACAGCCTTATCAAAAAATTCCCAGGGGATAGGAAAAATAACCGCCCTTTTTGGGCATACAAACAGAAAAGTACCGAAGGAGCAACGAGGTGGCAATACGCCAATCAGGGCATGAATACCGCCGCGGTCAGGTGAGCCGTTACGGAGGCCCTTCCCTGCTGGCCCCGCAGTGTCTCCGCTCCTGGCGCATGGGCTGAATTTCCCCCCCCCCTGCACGCTTCCCCCGTTTCGGTAGCCTATTACCCTTTC
>JACZVJ010000024.1 GCA_022572725.1 Nitrospinota bacterium
GGGCACCTGCGGCCGAGTGCAGCGGGTGTTCGACGACCACAAGGTCCGCTGGATCCGGGACCTGCCTTGTGGAGATACGCGCGTCTACCTGGAGGTGGCCATCCGACGGGTGTTCTGCCAGACCTGTGGGAGCGTGAAGCAGGAGAAGCTGACCTGGCTGGCCGACAGCCCGTGGTACACGAAGCGGTTTGCGTTCTTTGTAGGACGGCGCTGCCGGGCTTCGCCCATTCGGGCGGTGGCCAAAGAACTGGCGCTGGATTGGAAGACGGTCAAGGCGCTGGACACACAGTATATGCGAGAGCAACTCCGGCGTATCGGGACACCGGGACCTCGGATCATTGGGATCGATGAAGTGTCGATCAAGAAAGGCCATACGTACCGGCTTGTGGTCAGCGACCTGGTACGGCGGCGCGCCATGTGGTTCGACGGAAGGGACCGCTCGGAAGCAAGCATGGATGGATTCTATCAGTGGCTGGGGCCGAAGAAGAGCCACAAGATTCGCTTGGCGGTGATGGAATGGAATAGCTTCCACAACTGGAAAATCATATTTGATGGCGTTCCGGATAAACGTAAAACCGCTCACTTTCATGTCCTGACCTTCGATTCATGAACCATAGATTGGCCGGTTTGGGAACCCAGATGAAGGGAAATCCCGAAATTAATGATTTCCATGCCCCAAGCTCCGGAGACTCATCAGGTGAAGGTAGAGTGCTTCGGTTTTATCCAACATAGACTCGACACCGTAGGAGTTGAGAACTATTCGTCGTCCCGTTTGCCCAAGTCGTGCCCGGAGGTCGGGGGCCATCAGTAGCGTGAGAATTTTGTCAGCCAATCCTGCCGAATCCTTGGGGGGACACAATAATCCGGAACATCCATCCTGTACCACTTCCGAAACCCCACCGACTTCGGTTGCCACCACTGCCCGTTCCATAGCCAAAGCCTGAGTGAGAACCTGAGGAACACCTTCTGCACTGATCGATGACAACACAAACACATCCATGAACCCCAAAATTTGAGGGATGTCTTCTCGGAAACCAGTCAAGAGAACCCGCTCCCTCAGACCAAGCACGGCAATTTGCTGCTCCAGTTCCTTCTGGACCGGACCGGACCCTACAATCCAAAACCAAACATTGGACATTTTATCCGCCACGAGCCTGGCCGCCTCCAGAAAATAATCCAACCCCTTGTAATCACGCAAGAAGGCCACAGTCCCCACAACAAGATCTCCAAGATCGATCTGCCACTCCTTTTTCAAATCCTCATCAGGAGCATAAGGGGTGTAGCGGGACAAATCCACGCCTGTCGGAATAGACACGATTCTCGACTCCTCAATTCCATTGTTTTGAATCATGGCCTCCCTCACCACCTGCCCTGTTGTCACGATACCGTGAGGAAGAACCCTGTACAGGAGACGATGGCGAAAGGTGTTGGAGATGGGAGTGGACTTGTGGCGGGTCCGAATGATTAAAGGCTTGTTCCGGGAAAGTCTTCCCGCAATTGAGGCCGTCCAGCTATCAATGGATCCATGGGTATTGATCACATCGATGTTGTATTTGGAAATCAGTCTTGTAAAGCTGGAGACCAAGGAAATCCAACGGGATTTCCTCATATCAACCGTCTCCACACAGAGGCCACATTTCAAAGCCCGATCTTTTAGCTGGCTTGACGGCTGGACAGCCAGAATCACCTGGTGTCCTCGGTCTTTCATCCCCATGACCTCATGAAGAACCCGAAACTCCTGCCCCCCAAGACCGCGGGAGGATTCCGTATGAAGAATCCGGAAGGGTTTCACCGTGTGATGGATCCCATCAAGAATTTCACCGGTCGACCCAGCCCGGGATTCCTCCCTCACCGCCATCGTCGCCAGGGCTAACAATCCCGCTGCCTGGTCCTCTCCCAGAACTTCGCATATTTCACAAAAGTGTAATAGGTGTACAACCCCGACAGAATGAGCCCGGGCTTTCCGTCAAGAAACCCACGGCGGAGAAAATACATTTTTAAAAAAGTAAAACAGGGATGGGAAACCAGTTGATGCACATGGAACTGACGGTTTTGTTTGACCATTTGTTCTGCCATCAGACTGGAATAACGATCCATCTTCATCAGGCACTGATCAATATTCCGGAAAGGGCATTGGTCAATATGAGCCCGAAAATAACCCAATCGGCCATTTACCTCAAAACTCTCATGGACCAACTCTTCCTTGTAACGCATATGGCGCCTGTGAAAAAATTGTGGCTGCCGATAATCTGGATACCAGCCGCAATGCCTGATCCATCGACCGAGAAAATAATTTCGGCGAGGGACAAAGTAAGCATCCGCTTCAGGCCCTTCCCTTAATTTCGATTGAATTTCTTCCCTGATTTCCGGTGTCGCCCGTTCGTCGGTGTCCAAGCTAAAAATCCAATCATACCTCGCATGGGCGATGGCTTCATTTCGAAGCTTTCCAAACCCATTGAATTCATGTTGATACACCTGATCCGTATACTGGCGGCTAATCTTCTCCGTTGCATCCGTACTATAGGAATCGACAACAATGAGTTCATCAGCCCAAAGCACACTTTCCAGACAACCCTTCATATTGGGTTCATCATTATAGGCAATCACCACGGCTGAAATTTTAGGAACCGGCGAGGTCACAATTTCTCACTTAAATCTTGCTTGTAAAAACTTAAACCCCATCTCTCAGACACTGTCCGGTAAAATTCAAGTTAGATGGACTTGGTTGTGGCCCGTGCACCCTCGTCCCGTCATTCCCACGAAGCCTGTCCCCGCGAAAGCGGGAGCAGGAATCCATAACAAGCGTGGCTTTCCTGGATGCCCGCTAGAGACTGCGGGCATGACGATTGGTGGGCCCATGCTCTGCACACAATCCCAAGTTCATCCCACAATGTCTGTCACCTGAAATACAGGTTTTTACACTTAACTTGACCAGATCGGGTTATATCCAAGCACCACATTAAAGATCCCCGCAGCAAGCCAGGGGGTATTCAGAGGAAACCTGAATTTCCAAATCCCCTAATCCCATTTTTCAAAGGGGGGATCACAGTGGTCACCCCGTAGCAAGCTACGGGGAATAGCAAGTTGAAAAAGAAGGGTCACGCCAGGAGGAATTGTTGGCCAAGTTCGAAACGGCTATCACTCCAATTGAAGCTTTACACCTCAACGCCGGATTGGAGGAACCCCGCCTTCATCAACAGAGAATTCGCTGCTCCCACAACTTGATCGACGGAAAGGGCATTCAGACATTCAAGATATTCCCGATTATGACAAGCCTGCCTGCCACAGGGGCTACATGGAAGAGAAGTTCTCACGATACAATGCAGCCCATCTCCATAGGGGCCGGTGGCCAGATGGTTGGTTGGCCCCAGGAGGGCAATAACCGGCGTCCCACTCACGGAAGCCAGGTGGAGTGGAGCCGAATCATTGGCGATCAGGAGATGAACTCTTTTGAGCAACGCCGGTAACTGGCGAACGCGGGTTTTGCCAACGAGATTCACCAATCGCTGCCCCACCCGCCTCTGAAAGGGCGCCCCCATCCACCGTTGAGATTCCGTTCCGATCAGCACAATCCTAGTACATTCACGCGCACAGAGGGCCTCGGCGACCTGGAGAAATTTCTCGAACGGCCAGTTTTTAATTTCCAACCGCGCCAGAGGAGCCAGGGCAATCAGTCGGTCGGTGGGGTTCACTCCGGCGTGATGAAGCCACCCTTCGACTTCATCCTGCTCTTTCTCAAAGGAGGGAAATGGAAACCGTGGTTTGTCAATCTCGGCACCAAGATGCTTGGCTACCTGCAGGTTCCGATCGACGGCATGCATATCCAAGAGCCGCCAGGGTTTGGCAATGGGAATTGGAAGTTTGACCTTCTGCGTATAAAAAAAGGGACTCCCCTCTCGACCATCCGCAAAGCCGATGCGCGCTCGCGCTCCGGAGAGTCGAGACACAAACCCTGTCCGAAAGAGCCCCTGGAGATCCACGGTCAAATCGAAGGTTCGACCACGAATGACCCTTACCAGGGAGGCCCAGCCTCGAGGCCGAAAATCAACTGACAGCACTTCATTAAGATCAGGATGACCTTCCAAGATTTCGGCCCATTCCCGTTTAACGAGCCACGCTATCCAGGATTCCGGAAAGGCGTCCCGCAGTGCAGCCAGAGTCGGGAGAGCATGAATGATATCTCCCAGAGAACTGGGTTTGATAATCAGAATACGCTTATAGGAAGGGTTCACTGCCGGCATGACTATCTTGTCACCACGATCCCGCTTCCTCGTTCCCCATCATATTTCTTCATCACATCCTGAAGAATCCAATCGACAGCCTCATTGACACTATCGGTTACACATCCAACGTTGAGCTTCCCACTCTCCATGGCTTTCAAAGCTTCAGGGCTAGAGGGTCCAGTCATCACCAAGACCCCCAACGCGCCAACCCTGTGAGCGAGTTCCAAATCAATGTCTTTATCCCCTACGACATAACTACAGGTGAGATCCAAACCAAACTGAGTCGCCGCCTGATCAAGAAGGCCCGGATTCGGCTTTCGGCACCAGCAATGTTCCTCAGGATGGTGGGAACAAACAAAGATGGCATCCAGCCATGCCCCTTCAGCTTTGAGAACTGATTGTAATTTTTCATGGATGTCATGCAATTCAGCAAGGGTGAAAAACCCTCGTGCCACCCCTGATTGATTCGTGACCAGCACGACTCGAATTCCCGCCAGGTTTAAGCGAGCAACGGCCTGTGCGGCTCCGGGCAACAGGATCAGCTTACTCGGTGAGTTGATATAGCCGGAGTCCTGGTTGAGGGTCCCGTCGCGGTCAAAAAAGACCGTAACCGCGTGCCAAGGTTTTCGCATTCATCACCAGTAACCATGGAACACATGGATTTGAGTAAATTACGACCTGACGAAATTCTCTCCTAGCAGGATGTTGAAAAAGTCCGCCAGCTTTGTTCTCGCGGCGCTTGGAGGCTCGACGTACCGAACAGAGTACGCCTTTCGCCTCCTCGCTTGCTGCGGCCGCGCTGGACGGCCTTTTTGACCACCCTGCGGGCTGTTCTGATGCCCTCCCCGATCTCCTAGAGTGCTGGGTTGCCACTGTGCCAAAAGGGTTTTTCAACAACCTCCTAGGTGTTGGACGGCTGCGTGGTATACCTCTTCTATGGAAATTTTGGTCATACACCGATGATCGATAGGGCATTCCCGAAGCAGGCATGGAGAACAGGTGACGGGGTGGCGCACTACCGTATGACCCTCACCAACGGGAGCCGTGGCCCGGGGGTTTGTCGGGCCAAAGACCGCCACAAGAGGGACTCCAAAGGCACTGGCGATATGCATGGGTCCCGTATCATTTGTCAGAAACAGACGACATCGTTTAATGATAGCCATCAATTCCCTCAAGGATGTTTGGCCCGAAAGAACGACGGGCTTTGTGCGCATTCGTTCCGCAATGGACCTCCCTAATCCCTCTTCGCCCGGAGCCCCTACAATCACACAGTACACCTTGCCGTTCGTAGAAGGTCGACTCCCCAACTCCTCCACAAGCCGATCCGCTGTTTCTGCAAATCGCTCCGGCAACCAACGTTTTGCGCCTCCATACATCGACCCAGGATTGAGGCCGATAAGCACATCTGAATCCTTGATGGAAAACTGAGTCAATTTTTCAGAGACCCGTGCCTCTTCATCCTCAGAAATCACTAAGGTTGGCGCATAGCTTGGTACATCCCGGTCAAGGGCATGAATCAACGCCTGATAATACCAGACCTGATGGAGGTCGTGCGTGTGAGGTGGTTTGGGAATCGACCGTGAAAGTAGGAAACCCCGCCCGTCTGTTGAATAACCGTACCGTTCCGGCACCCCGGCCAGATACATCCACAAGGCTGCCTCAAAGGCATTTTGAAGGAGAACCGCGAAGTCGAATCCGTTTCGTTGTAAGGTTCGAATCAAGGCGATCTTCCCCAACACACCGGCATGCCGTCCCTGGTGTTCGTAAACTAAAATCCTATCGATGCTCGGGTGCCCTGTGAGCAAGTCGGCTACGGGAGGCCTGGCCAACAACGTAATCTCCGAACATGGAAACAGGTCGCGAAGAGCGAGTAAGGCCGGCGTACACATGACCGCATCGCCGATCCAATTGGGAGCACGAACCACGATTCGTTTAACCAGATCCTTACGCATTACTTCACGCCTCGACAACCAATGATGTGATCCATCGCTAACAGGTGCCCTTCCAATTGATCCTGCCCATCTACGAACTGGATGCCGAGACGAACGGCCTGGATTTCGTCACCGGATTCTAAAAGCGGTGCTATTTTCACTGCGTCCTTTTCGGTCGTCAAAACCAGATCCGCACCACATTGCATCCTTTTGCGACGAACCGTGATCAGATCTCTCCTCCTATAAGCATGGTGATCCGGGAAGACGATCTCATCCAGGATTTGGACATGAAGGCCGGCGACAATGGTGTGGAACGATCGAGCGTTCCCGATCCCACTAAAAATCAAAGCGCGCTTTCCAGCGATCCCATTTGGCTCACGGACCGCTTCCGTCCGAGCATCGACTAAGGACACCGCCCGAAACCGGGTCGAAATCGGGTGAATCACTTCCCCGATTGCGTCTTCCAGGAGGGTTAATACGTTACGCCAATCCTGGGCCATATCAACCCGTGTCAGCACAACGGCTGTTGCACGAGCCGCGCAAGATAGGGGTTCCCGCAGTTTCCCGGCAGGTAACAGACGATGGAGGCTCTCCGGAGTTGAGGTATCAATCAGCAAGAGGTCCAAATCCCGACACAGATTTCGATGTTGAAAACCATCATCCAACACAAAACAGTCCACGGGAGTTTGCTCCAAAACCCATTGACCGAGGCGGTAGCGATTTGACCCCACCGCAACAACCACGCCCGGACACTGACGAGCCATCAAAAACGGCTCATCACCCGCTTCGCCTGGGCTCACCAACACGTTGTCCCCGTCGGATACGAGGAGGAAGGAATTCCTACGGCTTCGGCGGTACCCACGGCTCAGGATTCCGACCCGGCGTCCCCTTTCCGAAAACCACCGGGACAGCCACATGACCATCGGGGTTTTTCCCGTTCCTCCAACCGTTAAATTCCCAACACTCAGGACTGGGCATGGTAACCGCTGCTGGGACCACCAGCCCCGCTCATACATCATCGACCGGGTTCTAACAGCCAACCCATAGGGTAAACTCAAGACACTAAGCAATGGGGAATTTCTCCTAATTTCGGGGTGGGGAGAAATGGAGATGGAACCTAACGATCAACAGAGGGGTCCGTCATAACATGAGGAGCCCTCTAAGCCTTTCTTTTTGACCCATCGGTGAGGGACATGATTTCACTGTCCAATCTTCCGATGCTCCTAACTATACGGAAGCAGCCTGAATCCAAAGAGCCAGAAATTTAGCTTACTATTCAATTTCCGTGAATGGAATCAACGCTCTTAAGAAACAAACGTTCCTTGGCTTTGGGCCATACGTGTATCCAGCACCTTAGTGATAAACTCAAGGTTCCGCGGGACAACCCCTTGATGTTCACGAACAACTTCCCTAGCTGCCTGGCCCATCTGCTCAGTCCAATCGCGATTTCGAAACGACTTAAGAAAGAGCTCTGCTAACTCTTCCCCGTTTTGAACCTGGACACCCCCTCCACCCTGAAGTAAAAGCCCTGCAATCTCCCTACAGTGGTCGGTAAAGGGACCAAAGAAAACGGGTTTTCCCCACCCCGCCGGTTCGAGGAGATTATGCCCGCCAATGGGAACGAGTGTACCACCGACAAATGCCACCCAGGCCCAGGAATACACACTGGCTAATTCCCCACGAGAATCAAGAATGATAACTCGGGGTCCCTCCGCACTTGGGGCCCAATCGTTTTGGTTTTGAATCCGGCTCCTACGCACAACCTTCATACCATAGGCTTGAACTCTATTCTCAAGCCGATCGGCTCGTTCGATGTGGCGAGGGGCAAGAAGAAGGACTACCGTTGGATACTCCCGACACACTCGTTCGTAACATCGCAAAAGAGCTTCCTCTTCCTCAGCATGCGTACTGCCAGCCACAATCAACTCTTCCCCAAGGGCCAAACCGATTGAGCCGGGCTTGATACGGGGGATTCCATTCACTTCCCAATTCTGTCCCTGATCGAACTTCATGTTACCGGTCCGATGGACCTGGTTCCGAGCCATGCCAAGTTGCGTCATTCGCTGCAAATCCCGATCAGACTGTACCAAGCATAGGCTCACCGTTGACAGCACCCGAGCCATAAAACCCCTGATCAGCCTGTAATGTCGAAAAGAACGGGAAGAGAGGCGGCCATTGACCAAGATGGTTGGCACACCATGACGATGAAGGCATCTCAGTAGATTTGGCCACAATTCGGTCTCGACGAAAATAAACGCTGCAGGACGGATCCATCGCACATACCGCAAGACCGTCCATGGCCAGTCCAATGGCAAGTAACAATGGTCCGCAATACCCGATAATCTCTGTTCAACAGCCTCTCGGCCGGTTTCTGTGACCGTTGAGATTCTCATCTTAAGAAACGGGTAACGGGCACGGAGACCCAAGACCAAGGGGATCACTGCTAAAACTTCCCCAAGTGAAACGGCGTGGATCCAAAGAACCGGCTGGTGAGCCGGTTCAAGTACTGGGAGTCCAATCCCCATTCGTTGCAGGAGCCCCCGCCGGCATCGCTTTTTCACCATAAGGGTGAGAACCACCAGGGGCGCTGTTACAAAGAGAACCAGATTATAGACCAGGTACCACATAGTCGAGAGGATCGTGAGCCCGGAACGGATGAGAGGTAAATCTGAACCCAGCTCTCACCTCGTGACTGAGGGGAAATGCCCTTATGGAGTAGAAGGTTGGTGAGGGCGGGGATTACCGTCCGGTCATTTCTGGTTGACCACCACGTCAGCTTTGCGAGTCATCCCTAGTAACACATTTTCAAGTTCACGCTGCTTCACTTCCATATCAACTTTGCCCGCGGACCGGGAAACCCAAATTGGGTCCCCCCACAAAAAAAGGGCTTGCCCAAGGGGGTAGGGAATCATGAACCGATCCCAACTGGAAAAGACTTTTTTTTTGAGCACGAAAACACCAACGGAACGATGGGAAGGCTCGTCGCCCTCGCTAAACGAACAATTCCTGGTTGTACCACATGCCTTGGTCCCTGAGGACCGTCCGGGGTGACCACGAGATCGGCTCCGCTTCGACCAAGGCGAAGGAGTTGGCGAAAGGCGATCGTCCCACCCCGGGTCGTCGATCCTCGAACGGCGTGAAATCCGAATCGTTTGAGGATACGATACACCAATTCCCCATCCCGGTGTTGGCTAATCAAGATATGCGCGTTTCTGCCCCTGTATGCCAGAGGCATCATTAATTGTTGACCGTGCCAAAACGCAATAATCATGCCTTGGCCCTGACGATAGAGCCCATCCACCCATTCTTCCCCTTCCACGTCAAGCCGGACCACCCGCCCCAGACCACGGATCAACCACATCCCAAGAAGAGAGAACAGCCATAATTTGAGCGAGCCTGCCACGCCATCTCTCCACAGTCACGGAGTCAGGTCATCAGGGATTCCACCGCGAGTTCCTGGAACTGAGTTCGATAAAGCTTTTTATACATTCCATTCCTACGAAGAAGCTCGGAATGAGTCCCGGTTTCGATTATCCGCCCTCGATCCAGCACAACGATTCGGTCGGCATGTTGGATCGTCGAAAGCCGATGAGCAATCACAAGAGTCGTTCGGTCTTTCATCAAATTGGCCAGGGCTTCCTGGACCAACCGTTCGGACTCTGAGTCGAGGGAGGAGGTGGCTTCATCCAGGATCAACAGGGGTGGATCACGCAAAATCGCTCTTGCAATGGCTAATCGCTGACGCTGGCCCCCGGACAGTCTCACCCCGTTTTCCCCCACCACGGTTTCCAAACCCATGGGCAACCGCTCAATAAACTCCCACGCATGGGCGGCCCTGGCTGCTTCGATAACCTCGTTCTCACTGGCATCAACTCGTCCATACGCGATATTTGTTTGTATCGTTTCATCGAACAACACGGTTTCTTGGGAAACAATGGCAATCTGCCGGCGCAGGGATGCAAGCGTCACATCTCGAATGTCTTGCCCGTCAATCAGAATGGCCCCCTTGGTTGGAGTGTAAAATCTAAGGACAAGACTCACCAACGTGGTTTTGCCGCTACCACTACTCCCAACCAATGCGACGACCTCCCCAAACCGAACCTTCACATTCACTCCAACAAGAGCCGGTTCCGAGTTGCCCTCATAACAAAAACTGACATTCTGAAATTCTACGGTCTGCGCAATGGGTCGCAATGGCTTTCGTCCCCGATCTTCGTCTATTTCATTTTCAAGTTCCAATACCTCAAAGACCCGTTGACCCGCAGCGATCGCCATCTGGATGGAGGAATTAGCACCCGCAAGACGCCGAACGGGAGCATAGGCCATGAACATCGCCGTTAAAAAGGAAAAAAATGCTCCAGGGGTCATGGCCCCGGAAATAACAAGGTGCCCCCCATACCAGATGATAATCGCAACCCCGGACACCCCGATGGATTCCATGAGGGGGGAGGCTAGCGCCGAGAGTTGGGCGGACTTCATGCTGGCGCGCATATACGACGTGTTGCTCTTTCCAAACCGCTCCCCTTCTTCTTCTTCCCTTCCATAGGCTTTCACGATCCGAATTCCAACGAAGGCTTCTTTCAAAGCAGAAGCCATGTCTCCCATAAACACTTGCCCTCGAGTAGCCAACCTCCTCAACCGGTAACCAATCCGCACCAGAGCATACCCGGAAATAGGAAGGACAAAGATCAGCACGGTTGCCAGCTTCCAATTCTGATAAAACACCACTCCAATCATGGCGAGAAAGGTGAGCCCTTGTTGGAAGATATCCTTCAGGACATTGGGGATCGCATTGGCCATTTGATTGACATCATTCATCACCCGTGACACCAAACGGCCTGAAGTATTCACATCGTGAAACCGAAGGGGCAAACGAACCAATTGATCGAACAGTTGCTGGCGAATGTTGGCGACAATATGATTACCGACATAACTCATGAGGTAAGCCTGGCCATAGGCAAACAGTCCCTTGAGAAGGGCCACGCATAACAAGGCAACCGGCAAAATTATAAAGAGGGACTGATCTTTCTCAATAAAGATGCCATCCAATACGGGTCGTACCAGCCAGGCATAGGCGGCGGTAAGGCCAGCCACGCAAGCCGAGCACAGAGCCGCAGCGACAAGCCGCATCCGGTAGCCGCGAAGGTAGTGGAGAATTCGGAGAAAGGTGGTCACCCCTGACACTCCGCCAAAACAATGTGGGCGGCCCTCGTGGAAGCCCCAGGGGTTCCTAATTCTCCACGGATCGCCCGGAAACCCTCCCGCATTCGTTCACAGAGACCTTGATCCCTGAGAAGCATCAGCGCCTCCTCACTCAGTTTTTCAGCCGTGGCCTCGTCCTGGATTAACTCAGGCACAATCCCCCGTCCAGCCACCAGGTTGACCAATCCAATATACTTCACGGTGACGAGCCGCTTGGCGACCTGGTACGTCAACCAGGATAGGCGGTAGGTAATCACCATTGGAGTCCCGATTAAGGCAGCCTGAAGCGTCGCCGTTCCTGAAGCAACAAGTAACAGGTCCGAGGTCGCCATGACTTCGTTTGTGTGGTTTCCTGTCACGGTGACCTGCAAGCCTGTTCGGTCTAAAACACTTTCAATCAGATCTTCAGAAATTGAGGAAGCTCGCCCAATGACACATTGGATTCCTGGGTAAAACCGGGCGATGTGCTTCACGGCCTGTATCATGGGAGGCAAAAGGGTTCGCACTTCGGGCACTCGGCTTCCAGGCAAAAGGCCTATCACGAGTTCATCCCGAGGTAAGCCCAGTTGGTGGCGCAGAGAATTTTTATCGTAGGCTGGAGCCAAGGTATCCAACAAGGGGTGACCCACAAAATCACAGGCCACGCCGGCATTCCGAAAAAGGGATTCTTCAAATGGAAGAATGACGATCATTCGATGCACCACCCGCCTGATGAGTTTCATCCGGCGAGCTCCCCAAGCCCAAATTTGGGGGGCGATATAGTAGATCACTCGGTGACCAATCCGCGCTGCAATCCTCGCCAAGCGAAGGTTGGTGCCCGGGTTATCAATTAACACCACCGCATCCAGCTTTTCCTGCCGAAGGAACCTCCTTAATCGAAATAAGTTGGAAAGCCCCTTTCGGATTTCCTTGAGTCCAAGCACCCCGACAGCATCGAGGCGCTCCATTCCTGGAATGAGCTCCACGCCTGCTGCCTTCATATGAAACCCTCCTGCACCGAAAAGCCTCACGTCGGGCTTCAGTTTCCTGAGGGCTATAGCCAAATTGGCCCCATGCAAATCCCCTGATGCTTCACCCGTCACAATCAGAATTCGGGGCATCGGAAGGATCAGGGTGAATAATCCCCACGTGGGGAATACGCAATGTCTGCGCCATCCTGAACGGGGCTTTCCCCAGCTTTAATGACGGCCAGCACCTTATGAGCCAACTCCAGTGAAGCCGTGCCATCCTCCCCAGACACCAAAGGCCGGGAACCGCTCCGTACGGCGTGGATAAACGCACCAAGCTCTCGTTCGAGGGGTTCCTCATTATCACCATGGAGGTGTTCGGTTTTGACAGTCGACTGATCTTCACCACCATAAACACGACGGTACAGAATCCCTCGACGAGTTTGGTAATCAACCGAAATATACTCATCCGGCTGAAAGAGCCGGAGTTTCCGAAGATACCCCGTTGAAACTCGGCTCGCCGTTAAGTTGGCCACGCATCCATTTTCAAACTCGATTCGAGCGTTTGAAAAATCGATGTTCGGCGACAGCACCGCAACCCCTACGGCTTCAACGTTCCTGATCTTGCCCAGACCAAACGAAAGAACAATATCAAGATCATGAATCATCAGATCCAGGACAACATCAATATCAGTGCCCCTGGGTTGAAAAGGGGCCAATCGGTGGCATTCGACAAAACCGGGGTTTTTTATCCGTGGCCGAATTAACTCCATTATTGGGTTAAACCGCTCACTGTGCCCAACTTGGAGCGTCAGTCCCTCACCGCGAGCCAACTCCACCAACTCCCGTCCTTCCTCAACCGTCGAAGCAATAGGTTTTTCCACGAGCACATGGATACCTGCGGCAAGGCACTCTTTCGCCACGGAAAAATGGTCTGAAGTTGGCACAGCCACGCTCACGGCATCCACCTGCTGCACCATTAAACGGAAATCTGAAAAAGTCTGGACCTGATGCCGTGTCCCAATGATGCGACACCGTTCCGAATCCAGGTCCGCAACACCTACCAACCGGGCATGCGGGAGAGACTCATAAATGCGGGCATGGTGTTGCCCAAGGTACCCCACACCGATAACACCCACCCTCAGGCCATTCATATTCAGAGTCTAGTCCCTTGGATTTCGGTCAAAATGTCCATCTAAAAGAGGAATGAAGGTCATTGGGAGGACCTCCGGAGCCAAGGGAAAGTCCCTGACCCCAGTAAAAAAATCACCCATAGCTATCCTTTCAAACCCACTACCGCAATATGACCACGATTAGCCTTCTCGAGCATCTCATCACGGTCAAGAAGAATGGTTTTAGCAGCCTCAAGTGCCAACACCGTGGCTTTGACTTCCTGCATGACCTCAATAGTGCCCGGTCCTACGGCGGGCAGATCAAACCGAAGGTCTTGCTGCGGCTTACAGCGCTTGACCACCACCGCTCCGTCCTTAGCCAACCTCCCACCCCGGCGAATGGTCTCATCGGTCCCGTCAACAGCCTCAACCGCAAGAACAACCTGATCCTTGATGATGACACACTGGCCAATATCCAGCCGTCCAATCTCGTGAGCGACCTCCCACCCGTACCGCACGTCATCCATCTCTTTTGAGGTGAGCTGCCGCTTTGCAAGCTCACCTTCCTCCACCAGGATATTCTGAAGCCCGAAAGTCGCCTCCATAATGTGAATGCCCTCACTCTCCAACTCGGCAGCCACTTCCCGCAAAATCCCATCATCTTTCCACTTCTTCAATCGCCCGAATAAAGCCAAGGCCCGAAAATCAGGTCTGACCGTCGAGAATATGTGCGTCTTTTTCATTCCACCGAGCATGACCGCTCGACGCACACCCTCGGCCTTCAAAGTCTGAATAAGCTTATTGAACTGCCCAATTTTGATCCAATGAATTCGGTCCACGTAATGTGCAAGCTCAGGCGTGGTTTCATCAATATGGGCAACTGCGGAAACGACATATCCCAAGCGTCTGGCATTTTCCGCAAAAATAATCGGAAACCGCCCATTCCCTGCAATAAGGCCAATTCGCTCTGAAGAGGGAGAAGGAAGGGGGGCTTGAAGGTCAGGAGAAGAAGATTGGGTTCCCATGAGCGGGTTGGTGCAGAACTCCTTTAGATCCTACTCAACCGTAACATCCTCAACCCCAAAAGTCGGATGTCTAGAATCACCAGGTTATTCCATTCTGTTTTGGATTTTCCATGAAAAGCCCAATGGGGAAGGCTGAAGGACCCGAGTGACCGTCACGAACAC
The DNA here is from genome assembly GCA_022572725.1 of Nitrospinota bacterium. Lineage (GTDB taxonomy): Bacteria > Nitrospirota > Nitrospiria > Nitrospirales > UBA8639 > JACZVJ01. The sequence goes on from JACZVJ010000024.1 coordinate 14,603, forward strand.
CACAGTAGCCGAAGAGATAGGGGACTAAAAGACCTCCGATGATTCCCCGCAACATCCCGCTAGAATTCTTCTTCATCCTCAACCCCCTTTCGAGCGGGACGGCAGGTTCCCCGGGTCGAGCTTTCAAGAAATGTCAAAAGAAGGAGAACATCGGGACTATCCTGAAATTGATGTCGTGCCAACTTCGTGGCTTCTACCAACCGTTGGCCTTTCCGGAATAGGAGCTGGTACGCCTGCTTGAGGACCCTAATGCGTTGACTAGAAAATCCTCCACGTCGAAGCCCTATCGAGTTCAATCCAAATAATCGGGACCGGTTGCCAACAGCTCTCATGAATGGTGGGACATCACGCGCGACTGCTGAACACCCTCCAACCATGGCATAATCCCCAATTCGTACGTACTGATGCACTCCCACCAAACCTCCAATGACCGCATAATTCCCAATGGTGATGTGCCCACCCAACGTGGCCGCATTCGCCATCATCACATGGTTCCCCACTTGGCAATCATGAGCAATATGCACATAGGCCATAAGAAAATCATGATGGCCCAGCGTCGTGGAACCCCCACCGAAAGCCGTCCCGCGATTGACCGTCACATATTCGCGTAAGATCGTATCATCCCCAATTACCACTCGTGTTGGTTCATCACGATACTGGAGATGCTGAGGTGGGGAACCGATGGACACATAGGGGAAGACTTTGCACCGCTGGCCAACTTCAGTCCATCCTTCAATAGAGACATGAGAACCGATCTGGGTGCCGCGACCTATCCGAACATGTTCCCCTACCACGGAAAATGGGCCAACGGCCACATCTTCATCCAATTCCGCTTTGGGATGGATGACCGCGGTCGGATGAATGGACACCCCTAAACCTGCCATCGCTTGACCCTGATGAGCACGTTGCCAGACAAGAAATTATTAAGACTCTGAGGCCTTTTCCACCTCGTCCACCGCTCCACCAGACATTTCGGTGGTGACCATAGCCGTTGTTTCACCCTCACACACAAGGTCATCCCCCACATAGGCCTTGCCCCCCATTTTCCAAAACGGAGGTCGTCGCTTCAACACCGTGACTTCAAGCCTCAGTTGATCCCCCGGCAATACGGGTTTTCGAAATTTGGCTCTTTCCAACCCTGCGAGATAGACCACCGGTGGACCTTTGGGAGGAGAGGACTTAATCGCCAACAAGCCGCCAACCTGAGCCAAGGCCTCGATAATTAACACTCCCGGCATGATGGGACGACCTGGGAAATGACCTTGAAAAAACGGTTCATTAAAAGTCACGTTCTTGATCCCAACGATCCGGATGTTCGCCTCAAACTCAATGACCCGATCCACAAAAAGGAATGGATAGCGATGGGGCAATATGGCTTGGATTTCAAGGCTATCCATTATAACTTTGGTCATATGTGACTTTTCCATTTCCATCATGTTAGGCCCCCCCGTCTGCGACAAAACAAAAATGATGCCCTTCAGCCATAGGCATAAAGCCATGGCCGGGAACCCATCCTCAATTACTGCACTTCCCGGTCCATTTCTTCAAGGACTTCCTTTGAAATATTCAGGCTCGGCTGATGATAACGGGTCGGTGAATTTTCCCCTTTTTCCAAAACCAGGACAAGACCGTGTCTTTGGGCCACTTTGGCCACAACAGTGTCGACGCTGGACCGGAATTCACCAAACAACTCCGCCTGTTTCTTCTGGACTTCGAGGTTAAGATTGGCCACCTTCTCCTGGTACTCAACCATTCGTCGGCGAAACCGCTCTTCCCGCTGTTGTTTAGCAGAGGGATTCAACACACTCCCCTGCCTTAATAACTCACTTTCCAACCCCCTGAGTTCTTTCTGCTCAAGTTCGATTAAAGCCTGACGATCCTTCATAAATTGGGTAAGAGACTCCGTCACCTGTTTTCCAAGCTTCGATTCCGCGAGTAACCATTTGGTATCCACAACACCAATAGAAATAGTTGAGGATGATTCCTTCCCCCTTGTCGGCGAGGAGGATACACACCCTCCTCCCAACAAAATTACTCCACAAAGGCCCAAAACCCACCAAGCGATCAACCCCGTTCGGAAAACCATTGTTTTCAAAGGTACTGCCGCCCCCATCCGGTGCATGCGCGACTTCCTTCGTATTCCAACTCTGACATTGTTACTGTACCCAAAATACGTAAAGGACACCCTAGAAGTTCCACCCATTGCTGTCTTCCACAACACCCTTTTCTCCCGCAAAAAGGAACTCTTCCTCGTGAGTTTTTTAAGGTGGCCTTCCTACCAATCCCCAAATCTTACCAGCTTAAATGCAACTTTTCTCCAGCAGGCTGTTGAAAAAAGCTTGCTGGGGGGATGCGCGAAGGGAGCAAAGCGCGAAGAGCGGTTTGCTCCCCCCTCGGGGGGTTGCCCGGTATTGTGGGCCGTCCTCGGGGCGTGAGCCCCTGGGAAAGCGGGGTGTTGGAGTTTTCCAACACCCCGCTAAAATACACTCCCAATCGAAAATTCAAACACTGCATTTTTCTCGTTGGGCTCTGGGTCCAGGTTCAGTCCGTAGGCCGCTCGAAGGGGGCCAAACGGTGAAACCCACCGGACCTCGAGTCCGGTCGCTGGCCGTAAATCAAGTGATAAATCCTCCTCCTCTGCAAAACCCTTCCCATAATCAAAAAAAAGGACCCCGTCCAGCTTGGCGTCCTGAATGACGGGAAAAATGAGTTCCCCATTGAAAATGATTTGTCTATTCCCACCTTCGACTGTGTCGCTAGCGGTCACGGGTCCGGCTCGCCCAAATTCAAACCCCCGAACTGAATTGATGCCACCCACAAAGAAGAGTTCCGTCAACGGAACGGGATCTCCCCCATATCCTTCCGCAATTCCAAACCTGCCCTTCGTCGCCACGCGAAGATCCCACAGAGGAAGTGGGGTGTATTTGACCACATCAAATCCGAGACTATAAAAATCATTGGTTCCACCAAGCACTTCCGTTCCGAATCCCGTTCGCACTCCCGTTCGGATCCCCCGCCTGGGATTCAAGAAATTATCTCGAGAGTCCCGAAATAGGCTCGTGCGAAACCCCGTGGTCGATTGATCCCCCACTTGATCCACAATGAACTGAGGAGCATCCAATGCTGGATTTTTGATGGTAATGGCCTCACCCACCAAGGTAAAACTCCCTGCAATATACTCCGAAAAAGAACGCCCAAATTGGATGGTGCCACCTTGTCTTTTCTCCTCATAGGTCAAAAAATCGGTTTCAGTGCTGAACCCGTCCACTTGGAAGGAGGTAGGACCGTCAAATACGGCCGGGTTTCGAAAACTCAACACTCCAATGGTCCGGCGCCCACTGAGCTGCCCACGAACCCGAACGACGTACCCTAATCCAAAAAGGTTCCCCTCGGTAATATTGGCAACTATGCTAAATTGATCCAAGGTACTAAACCCACCTCCGACGCTGAATGATCCGGTGGGCTTTTCCTTGACCTTGACTTCCAGATCAACCTTGTCCTCCTCCACTTGAGTCGGCAGGATCTCAACTGTTTCGAAAAAATTCAGATTATTGAGGCGTTGGAAGCTTCGTTTGAGGGCAACAGAATCAATCACCTCCTGTTCATCCACACGGAGTTCACGCCGAATTACATTATCCCGTGTTTTATCGTTACCGGAAATCCGAATTTCTCTGACTCGAATGAGGGAACCTTCTTTAATCTTGAAGGTGATATCCGCCGTCAACGTCTCAAACTTGGGATCCAGATCAGGGGTCACCTCCGCAAACGAATACCCTCTCTCACCGTACAGATCGGTAATTCGGGTCACCTCCTCCCGAACCTTGGCTCTTTGAAACACTTCCCCCGAGATGACCAGACTTCCCAACTCAAGTTCTTCGTCTTCGAAAAAGGTATTCCCCTCCAGCTTCACAGTCCCGATCGTATAGGGTTGTCCTTCTTCAATCCGAAACGTCAGGGTAAAGGACTCCCCGTCTTTACTGACCGCCACCGTGGGAAGCCCAACTTGAATATCGAGGTAGCCTCTATTCGAATAGACCTCTTTAATACGTTCGACATCGTTTGGCAACTCTTCTTCCCGAAGAATGCCGGCATCCGTAATCCAGGAAAGGATCGGGACCCATTCCTGGTTCGCCATCACATCCAAGAGATCTTTCTTTCGGACAACAGTCCTCCCGTCAAATATGATGGTCGTAATTTTGCCCCGCTTACTTTCCCGAATAAAGAACGTAATTCGATTCCTCGTTTCGTCGAGAGCTTGAACGATCGGAATCACACTGGCCTTTTGAAACCCATCCTCTCGATACGCTTCACGGATTTTTTCAGCGCTGACCTTGACTTCCTTCTGATCCAAAAACACCTGACTTCGGAGTGTGATAACTTCCGTTAATTTCTCGTCGGAGAAATGACTATTCCCATCAAACACGATGTCCACGATAAATTGTTTTTCCCTGACCACAAACACCATCTTCACCCCATTGGGCACCGGTTGGGTTTGAACCTGGACATCCTCAAAAAACCCCATATCATAAATGCGCCGGATTTGCTCTCGAGTCGTTTCTGGATTGAGTGGATCACCAACCTTGAGAGAAATCCGCCCCAGAATGGCGGACTGTTCAATACGCTGGTTCCCGACCACCTCAATTTCCCGTACGGTCCCTTTTCCCGATTGAGCCCGAGCAGAAAGAACTCCTTCGAAAAGGAGTGAGAGAGAAAGGAACACCATGATCAATCCAATACGCCAAGCGACCCTTCCAAGCCCATTCATGATAGGCCCACCACCAGGGTCGTGGGACCTACCCTGCTCTAGACCCATTCAAAAGCCTGTTTTTTTACGACTGGGAAGTCATCCGCATCGGATCTGGCCCAAAAGAAAAAACCAATCGTAAATTTGAAGGGAATAATAGACAAGACGCAAAACTTTACTGGAAAGAGCCGTTTCGCCGGCCGCCACTCTGCGGGACCGAAGACAAACTCTGGAAGGCCAAGGCATTATAAAGGCCAGCAAAAATGTTGTAAAGCCTTTGTTTTTGTTAGGTTTTCTATCCTTGACTTTCATTTTACCCTTCACCTAGCATCGGCTTCCCTGATGTTTTCAAATCTCTAGCCATAAAGGTCTGGTGAAGGTATTCTGGACGAGAGCTCATTCCTTTCGAAAGCCAAAAATGCAGGGTCCTTCTAGGAAGAGACAAATCGTCTCAAGGTTGGGATTTACTCTTGGGCCTCTTGTCCCCAGCCGTCAAAGATTTTTTTCTTTCAACAAAAACAACATTCCCAATGGAAAATTCGTGATAATATAAAGACGATTCCCTATGTCCTCCGAACAAACCCCCAACCCCCAGACTACCGACATCCCCGATCAGCTTCCTCTTATTCCGGTCAGGGACATCGTCGTGTTCCCCTACATGGTCCTTCCACTCTTTGTAGGTCGAGACATGACTGTGAAAGCCATTGAGGCTGCCTTGTCGGGGAACCGAATGGTGTTCTTGGCGGCCCAAAAGGTGCACGAAACCGAAAACCCCCAACCTGGCGATATTTTTTCCGTTGGCACCATCGGGATGATCATGCGCATGCTCAAGCTCCCCGATGACCGGATCAAGATCCTGGTGCAAGGCCTGGCAAAAGGGAAGATTCTCGAGTACCTCCAGTCAGAACCCTATTATACCGTCAAGATTGAAAAGGTCGCCCCACCCCCATCGGAATCTCCCTCGCTGGAAACCGAAGCGGTCATTCGAACGGCCAAGGAATCGCTGGAGCGACTCATGAGCCAAGGCAGGGTTCTCATGCCCGACGTCATGGTGGTAATCGAAAACCTGGAAGAGCCCGGTCGACTGGCTGATATCATCATTTCCAATCTGGGTCTCAAAGTGGAGATCTCCCAAGAGATTCTGGAAATCGAGGACCCCGTTATCCGCCTCAAACGGGTAAGTGAAATCCTCACCAAGGAAATGGAAGTCCTCTCAATGCAACAGAAAATTCAGGCCGAAGCCAAGGGTGAAATCGATAAAACCCAGCGGGAATATTTTCTCCGAGAACAGCTCAAGGCCATCCAAAAAGAGCTCGGGGAGTTGGACGAGCGGGCAGAAGAAATGGCCGAGTTTCGGAAGCGAATTCAGGACGCGAACATGCCGGAAAAGGTTTTGAAAGAGGCCGAAAAGCAGCTCAAACGCCTGGAGAAGATGCATCCCGACACCGCCGAAGCCGCAACAGTCCGGACGTATCTGGAATGGATGGTCGAGATCCCCTGGGGGAAATCTTCACCCGATAATCTGGATATCAAGGCAGCGGCGACGGTGCTTGACGACGACCATTATGATCTCGAGAAGGTCAAGGAACGCATTCTGGAGTACCTCGCCGTTCGGAAACTGAAAGAAAAAATGAAAGGACCGATTCTGTGTTTCGTGGGCCCCCCTGGCGTGGGGAAAACGTCCCTGGGCAAATCCATCGCCCGGGCGCTCGGCCGTGAATTTGTTCGGATGAGTCTTGGCGGGATCCGCGACGAAGCAGAAATTCGTGGTCACCGGCGGACCTACGTTGGGGCGCTTCCGGGTCGAATCGTTCAAGGCCTCAAGCAGGCCGGAACGAACAATCCTGTTTTTATGTTGGACGAAGTGGATAAAGTGGGAATGGATTTCCGCGGGGACCCCTCTGCCGCTCTTCTCGAGGTGCTGGATCCAGAGCAAAACCATGCGTTCAGTGACCATTATCTCGGGGTGCCCGTCGACCTGAGCAACGTTATGTTTATCACGACTGCCAACGTGATTGACTCGATTCTTTCGGCCCTCCGCGACCGCATGGAAATCATTGGAATCCCTGGGTACACAGAAGAGGAAAAACAAGGAATTGCCCGCCGGTTTCTCCTTCCCCGTCAGCTTGAGGAACATGGTATCTCGGAGGCTCATTTTCGAATGTCCAATGCTGCGCTCCAAAAAATTATCACCCAGTACACTCGAGAGGCTGGTGTCAGAAACCTGGAACGTGAGATTGCCAATGTGATGCGAAAGGTGGCCCGGCGTGTGGCAGAGGGAAAAGTTCGGCAATATAACATCCTGCCGCAGACACTCACTAAATACCTCGGTGTCCCAAGATTCCTTCCGGAAATGGAGAAGGAGAAGGATCAAGTGGGGGTGACAACCGGGTTAGCTTGGACGGAAACTGGAGGGGATATCCTCCATGTGGAAGCGACGGCCATGAAGGGAAAAGGGCAATTAACGTTAACCGGTCACCTCGGCGAGGTCATGAAAGAGTCGGCACAGGCGGCCCTGACCTATGTCCGTGCCCAAGCCAGGAATTTAGGCATTCGCCCTAAGGTCTTTTCCAATACCGATATTCATATTCATGTTCCCGCCGGCGCAATCCCAAAGGACGGGCCCTCCGCAGGCATCACGATGGCCGCGGCGATCACCTCCAGTCTCACCAACATTCCAGCTCGCCATGACGTGGCCATGACTGGGGAGGTCACCCTTCGAGGACGGGTGCTCCCTGTTGGGGGACTGAAGGAGAAAATACTCGCCGCCAAGCGAGCCTCCCTGTCGTGCATCATTTTGCCGAAGCGCAATGAAAAGGATTTGACTGAATTACCAAAACACCTGCTGCGAGGGCTTCGATTTATTTTCGCCGACACTATGGCCGATGTGATTCCTTCGGCCCTTCATGTTCCACCGGATTTTGGCCTAAAACCTAAAAACTCCAAACCGGATCAGGGCCACAACGATCAAACGAATCGGAAGAAACGGGTCGCCGCCACGCGTGCTCGTCCGTTTGGAAGAAAGTCTCCCACCTATCTTCAACCCAAAGATCACCCGTAAATATGCGCCGGCCTTCCCGCTCACGATCGCTTCAGAATCTCGGGGAATTTGGCCTCATTCGTGAAATTCGGAATCGTTTCGGCAAAGTCGGACGATCAATCATCAAAGGCATCGGTGACGATGCCGCCGTCATCCGACCAACTCCAGGGTCCACCCTTCTAGTCAGCACGGATCTCTTCATTGAAGGAATCCACTTTCATTTAGGGTTTCAATCACTCTTCGACGTGGGGTACCGGGCTACCGCATCGAATCTCAGCGATATAGCCGCGATGGGGGGATGCCCTCAATACCTTCTTGTCGCCTTAGCCATTCCGGACCATTTGTCTCTCTCAGGGATCCGGAAGCTGTATCGGGGCCTGATGCATCCCTGCCAATCACATGGGGTCAAGTTGATTGGAGGGGATACTTCCTTATCTCAATCGGGGATCTTCGTGAGCCTTACAATATTGGGAAGGGGACAATCCGGACATGAAATGAAAAGAGAAGGGGCCAAAGTGGGGGATTTGGTGTATGTCACGGGAACCCTCGGAGACTCCCGAGCCGGTCTCCACATTCTTCAGACCCGGTATCAGCAATCCAGGGGGCAACGCAAAAAACCCTACGAACAATTTCTCATCAAGCGACACCTCCGGCCAACCCCCCGGATCCATCTTGGCCGTCTCCTGGCCAAGCAACGCCTCGCGAAGGCCGCCATTGACCTGTCGGATGGGCTGTCAGGGGACCTCCGGCATCTCTGCGAGGAAAGCAAGGTGGGAGTTGAGTTATGGGCGAAAGCGATTCCCCTTTCCTCACAATTCCGAGCCTACGCGGCTCAAGAGCGCCTAGACTCTCTCCAGTTGGCCCTCATGGGCGGAGAAGACTACGAACTGCTCTTTACCATTTCACCCCGCAACCAGAACGCCCTGAGACACGCCTCCAAGGCCCTTGACTTACCCATCACCTGTATAGGAGAAGTCAAAGCCAAGGGCTTTGGAATTCGACTCAAGCTTGAGGATGGGTTGTACCGACAAATCCCAATACAGAGCTACGATCATTTTCGTCAACAACAAGCCTTGTAACGTTTCAAGCCCTATGGTTTCCCTTAAATCCTTACGGACCCAAGTCACCCAAGTTTTACATCTTCAGGAATCCCCGCATCGGACTGCCTTGGCCTTTGCACTGGGAGTGCTCATCGCGTTCAGCCCGACTTACGGATTTCACGCTCTTACCGCCGTCTTTTGCGCATGGGCCTTTCGCCTCAATTTTTTGGCCCTCTTTCTGGGAGCACTCGTCAACAATCCCTGGACCGTGGCCCCAATTTTAGGAGGCACCATGTGGACCGGGTTCATTATTCTAGGGATGCCGGACACACCATCTTTCACCTGGAACGAACTTTCGCTGGAGACTCTTTATTCGACCCTCCTCCCCTACGTCCTGCCCTTCACGATTGGGGCATGTGCCCTCAGTCTCATTGGTGCTATTCTTGCCTATCCCTTAGCACTGGTCCTGGTATCGCGGTACAGAAAGGGACAAACGGGGTAACCGTTCGGCCTCCGACTCAACGGTTGTCTGCCAGAAAGAATCTAGGCTATGATCCATCTGCTACCGATTTCCCCGTATGACCCCGCCACTAACCGAATTTCAGGCTCCCTTTAATGGGATAGCGCTCATCGCCGATCCCATCCACGAATACATCAGCTTCACGGTCCCCTTCTCACCTCCCCACCCCAAAGAGAAGACAGAAAAAGACCTCATCGACTCACCTTGGGTGCAGCGCCTGCGGTCAATCTATCAGCTTCAAAGCGCCCGCTGGGTCTATCCCTCAGCCGAACACAGCCGATTTCAACATTCCCTGGGGACCATGCATCTGGCAGGACGGTTCGCGAACCATCTGTACCCCACGCTCGCTCATACGGTACCCGACCTTCCCTCACCGTCCTACGTCGAAGAACTCCTTCGTGTGACCGCTCTCCTGCATGACATAGGGCACGGCCCCTTTTGCCATTTCTTCGATCATCATTATCTCAAGGACTTTGGCCTAACCCACGAACAGATTGGACAGGTGATCATTCGCCAGCACTTGGGACCGACCATCCGCAAATTGCGCCGGAGCCCGTCAGGGTGGTTCGCTCCCGGGGAGAAATTGAATCCTGATCACATTGCTTTTCTCATCCTCAAAGATCCCCGCAAATCCATTCGTGGATATCCTCTTTGGCTCCGATTTCTTCAACCCATCATTGGGGGACTCTTCACCGCCGACAACTTCGATTATGTCCTGAGAGATTCTTACATGTGCGGAGTGGCAGTGGGCCCAATCGATATCACTCGCCTTATTCACTATACCCTCATCACCCCGAAGGGACTGACCGTCCATAGGACCGGGCTCCCCGCACTGCAAATGTTCTTGAATGCTCGGCTCTATCTCTACTCCAATGTGTATTACCATCGCACCACCCGAGCCATCGACTTGCACCTTCTCGAAATTTTCCGAGACACCATGGAATATGTCTTTCCGCACAACCCTCTTCACCATTTGGATTCGTACCTGGGTCTGACCGATTGGTCCCTCCTCGAAACCGTTCGAACCTGGCCAAAGGCTCGAAACAAGAAAAAACAACAACTCGGTCAGGAATGGGCACGGATACTCGGCAGAGACGTGAAGTGGAAAATGGCCTACAGTGCCCTGCTGCCAACTCATAATCAGGAAATCGACCAAATGCCTGTGGCCTCTCCTCATCTGGAATCACGCATTCGAAAGGCCCTCCCTCCTTCCCTCAAGTCCCTGGATTTTCGAATTGATCTCGCCAGCAAAGATCCCCGCCCCATGAACCTGCTGAACATGGGTGAGTTTCAAATTTACGTCTATGATCCCGCCACCAAAACCGTCGAAAAAGAGAAGTTGGAGGAATTCTTCGATTACCTACCAGCTCGAATCGTGCAATTCCGAATCTTTACTCAAGACCACCGGGCCGACGCCGAACTCACCCGAGCCGCAGACCAGGTGTTGAAGGGCCAACAGTAGATTCCAAAGCTTCACGACTCCCCGCATGTCGGTTCCTGCAGCCTTCAGCCAATTTCCCATCTCCTTGATTCCCTGACGGCACTCGGCAACCTCATCACCTCCTTGTGAGGAGTCATAGAGGAACACTCAAAAAAACAAATGAACGACCCCCACCGCCCATAAAGTGGATACATCCTGAGGAGGAACAGCCGAGCGCAAAAACCGGCACACCCATCTGGCCCTCATGGCTTGGGGTCCTCCTCCCTGAACTGTCCAGACCGGTCTTCAAGTTGGCATCACGACTTGCCGAAAACCGGATGAGGAAGCGGGACCATCAAACAAATTCGCGTCATGTCATTAATGAGAACAACCTACGTATCTCATACTAGTCAGAGACCGTTTGGAACGGGCTCCTTTCTTCCCCCAGGAGCCATCACCCCCCCTACCATTCTCATCGTGGACGATGAAGCCGATGTCCTCGATGCGATCCATGCCATCTTAACAGGACAGGGGTACCACGTGATGAAAGCACACGATGGCCGTGAAGCCTGGACCATCCTGGAGCAAACTCCAATTGACCTGCTGATCACCGATGTGCGTATGCCGGGATTGGATGGCCTCGAATTGGTCGATCGCCTCCATCCCCGCAAAACCGGCATTGAAGTCCTGGTGGTCACAGGGGTCACCGAGCTTGATCGGGTCACTGAAGCCATGCGGGGGGGAGTCTATGATTACATCGTGAAACCCATTGACATCGATCGCTTGTTGACCAGCGTGATCCGCGCCCTCGAGCGAAGGTACATGACCCTAGAACTCGCTTCCTATCACCATCGACTAGAAGAGGAAGTCACAGCCAGGACCGCTGAATTGGAGGAAACTCTGAGGCAGCTTGAGGTCGCCTATCGACAGACGATTTTTGCACTCGGTGCAGCCTTGGAGACGAGAGACCTTGAGACCGAAGCCCACGCGTACCGGGTGATGCTCTACGGCCGGACTCTTGCGACGAAAGCGGGAGCCCCCGGCACCAATATCCGCGCCACGGAATTTGGGCTGTATTTGCACGATATCGGAAAAATCGGCGTGCCCGATGCGATATTGAGAAAGGAAGGACCACTGACCTCGGAAGAATGGGAAGAAATGAAAAAACATCCGGAAATTGGGGGGCGGCTGCTGGAAACCATCGATTTTCTCCGAGACGCCAAGGAAATCGTGTATAGCCACCACGAACGCTGGGATGGCCACGGGTATCCTCGCGGCATAAGAAGCGAGGTCATCCCGGTGGGCGCGAGAGTCTTTTCAATCGTTGATGCCTTTGACGCCATGACAAGCGATCGCCCCTACCGAAAGGCTTTGTCCTTAGAGACCGCTTTCGGAGAAATCAAACGTTGCGCTGGCAGTCAATTTGATCCTGATCTCGCCCACTTGTTTTTAGAGTTCCCTGAGGAAACATGGCTCCAATGTCGGCAGGAAGCTCTGAAGATTTGCCATTCCATAGAGCAGAAACGTCGCGGTCTCTAGGAGCCTGTCCGAGATTAGCGATCATCGCGAGGGTGTGCTGGTTTGAGTCAGATGTTTCGATCGTTTGAGGCGAATAGTGGGGCCTATTGAACGAAAAGGATCGGAAGATCTGGCCAAATCCAGCGCAACCGCAGTAGATCAGTCTAATCTTGGACAGGCTCCTAGCAGGATGCCAAAAAAGTCCTGTTAGAGTCGGCGAGTGAGACTGACATACCGCATATCCCTGACCAATTCGAACTGAACCCGCAGTTCCAGCGGCCTTCGAGTGGATTGTTTTCCAGAAGTCTTCTCCTCACAGAGGGTGGAAGATTGTCAATGCCATGTCGGTGGTAGAACGGCACATCTATGAGATAATGGAAGAGCAGGGGAACATTGGTTGACACGGCCTGCTGCGCTTTCGGAGCGAGGTAATTTATAGTAAAAAATCCTTCACGTCCCTTGGTATCCTTTATTTCGGGACAGGGAATAGCCTCAGACCCCGTGGAGGCGATTCCGTTCATGATCTCCTCCTGAACATGCCCAATAAGCCCGTACGTTGAACCAGTCTCAGGACGATATCCAATTTTCATACCCATGACCCTCCGGAAATTATGTTCCCACCTCCGGCGCAGTAAACCGTCCGGGAGAGAGACTACCGTCAACTCGCGACATGAACCCCCGCTGGATTGTCTTGGAGCCTGTCGAAAGAACTCGAGGCTCGACTGAGAATCTACACCGCAGCTCTCCCCCGGTGCTACCACGAATGCTCCGACTTCACGATCTCATGCCCAGCTTCTCCCACTAATTCCCAATGGGAGTCATTGAGAATCTGCCGACCAAGCTCTGCAGCCTCTTGTACTTCAGTGAAGTAAGCCAGATGGATCCCATGCTCAAAATGTTCCGTAACAAGCCCAACAACTCCAGCCTCTGGTTATTCGATTTGTTGAGCCAGCCGAAATAGTCACTCCATCAGAAGAGTGAGAATACAAGCGGAGATTGAAATAGGAGAGGAATGGATAGGTTACAGAAAGGGATGGACCGCTACGCGAAGAATGTCCGGCACCTTCAGTTGCTAACCTCTTTCCAGGACGGTTGCCGGTGGTCATGAGACCCGTTATGAGAATGACGTGCTTGACCAATTTCGACCGGATCAAAGAGTTGCGTCCACGCGAGCATCGCTTCCTGCAATTTTGCCCAGTCTTCGCCCTCGAGAGGCAGACTTCTGGCAATCTCTTGATAGCATTCAACAAATGTTTTTCCCGAAAGACAAACCTTGTCGATAACCCTCCAGAATTCTTCATTCACCTCCAAGCCAGGAGCCTCTTTCCGAAGATTCGCCCAGACATTGGATGCACACCTATGGTGCACAACTGGCTCACCACTGGTGATGGCATAGCCAAGGTGATCACAAATTTTCTTCGGAATAATGCCACTCCAGATATCTCCAAAACGGTCGAACTCATACCCATGCCCCATTAACAAAAAATACGGAGCTGGGATAATTTCTGGCTTAAAAGCAAGGTTCATTCCACACATGGGGAAAAATCGCCCTACGGGGATAGTCTGATTCACAACTTTACCAAGATCACCAGCGTGGGAGTACACCCCTCAGAGGGCTCTTCTCCAAATTTTACCAAACTTTATGCCAAAAGATTTCAACCCCAATAGAAACAAAATGCAGTTTCCCTATGGCACGCCATGGGAAATCGTAAGTTTAAATCTTACGGCTGAGCCCCACATGGCGAATGTCTTTGATTAATTCGAACTGAACTCGAAGTTGGAATGCTTTTGGCTTCGGCGCGTGAGGAGATAAATTTTTTTCGCATTGGGAGAAACATTTGCCCTGTATGCTTGTAAGCAACTGCCGAATACTTCTGGCAAAACCCGCTTCTGGCTGGACGTGAATGACCTGGGTTTTTTGGACCGTGCCCCCTGACCCTGAAAGGGTGACAACACCCATTCTCCGGTTTCCTGGCAAATACCCAGAGACCGGTAGGGATTCCGTAAGTGGGGGATTCCATCGATGAAGAAGCCAGGCTCGGATGGATTGGAGAAACTCCAACCCAGGTCCTGATTTCGGGCTTTCCCCAGGGCCTTCAACTACTTCAACCGAGACCGTCCGTGCCTCCTCGGGGACCGGCACAATGACCGCATCGAATCGGACCGTCGATTCCGGACCCACCATCCAAGAACCCCCAAACGGCGTGCGCCCTGTCAAGAGAGTTTGAGGAGAAGCCGGAAACCCCACCGTTCCATCGTCGTGCAATTGAATAAGGTGATCAACTCGCCAGGACCATTGTGAGGAAACCGCCACCACTTCCCCTGATTCGCGAATGGCTCGGACGAACAATCGCCGCGGCATTTGCATGGCCTCTACAAACATCCGTAGGGCCCCCGGGTCAACCTCCCCATAAACAAGGATCACCCAACTGGGGTCGTGAGCCAAATCCCCATCCACCAATTGAAGCCCACGGTCCAGATGGCCAATCCGGTGACGTTCAACCTCTGCTTCAACCGGCACCCAAACCGTAAGCGCAGAGGCACTCATCGGAGTCGTAGAAGCCTGGGGTTCGTATTGTGGGGGACCCAGTCGGATCGAAACTCCTTGGGTCCACACTCGATCGGCGATGCGTGTGGCCGCTTCTCGAACCCCTCGAAGTCGTTCAAGACTCAGAAGCGTGTCAGCCATGAGGGGGGAAGAAACGATGGAAGAGCCTAAGACCGTTTGAGTGGCTTCAAGGATTTCCGCTGGGTCCGGGAGAGGGAGGGAGATTTCCGGAGCCTCCTGCACATCCCAATCAGATGGAAGCACGGCAGAAGCAGGAAGGTCAAAACCAGAATCAAACACCGAACCAATCCGCCGAGCAAGATCCAATTCCAGTGAGGGTATCGCATCAACCGTGCCGGTGACCCGAAAAGCTCGGGCCACCGAACCTTGCTCCACATCGAGGAGGTGGACCTCGAGGATCAGCTCGGATCCAGCCACATAGTAAATCCCACTCACCAAGTATCGGGCACCGGTCAAACGTCCAAGACGAACCGAGGGCGACTCTTGAAAAGAACCCCGATGCTGAAGCCACTGCTCCCGGAGAACCTCTCCCAACCGATGTCGAGATACCAGGCGTAACCCGGGGATGAGGGCCAAATCGGTGATTAACATGTCCGGCAACCCCTGGCGAAGCCAAGCCAGGTCCGGGCGGTTGGAATAGTCCTCAAAGGGAAGAATGGCCAGCGAATAAGGAGGGCGGATAGGTTCACGGACTTCAGGAGCCTTCGTCGACGCGGGAGGAGGGAGGAAAGGCGGAGGAGAAGAAATTGACGGCTCAGAGCACCCCGAGCCCAACACCGCCAGACAGGAGAGCAAGAGGCCGGTACACAGGACCGGTTTCGGTTGTACAGACACGGTCCTAGCGGACAGGGGACCCCTCTTGGGGGCTCCGGCGTCGGTGGAGAATGGCTTGGGACCGCAGGATATGTCGAATAATCGCCTCTCGGTCATCCGCGGAAATTTCTGTAAACACGCATGCCGTTTCAAAACGCTGATCCTGGTCCAAGGTCACAGGATGAACCCTGAGAACCTTCCCCACGGCTTGAATGGGAACAAATGGTCGCAGCACAATCCGGAGCGCAAGATGACCTCCCACTTGATACTCCTGTCGAGCAGGAAACCGAATGCCTGAGCCGCTGAGATTGGCGGTCATGAATTCGGGAAGTGACTCCTTCATGGCTGTATCTTTTCCCAGGGTCTTCATCACCGATGTCAACAACCAGTCAATCCGCACGAGCAACTGCAGAAGCAGGGGTTCCTGAGTCGCCAGGTCGGCCTGGGCCACTATGCCTTTCACGAGATCAGGGGAAACAGCGAGTTCATTCCATTGCCAGTGGGCAGCTTGAGCGGCAAGGGGATCCACCGATTCGTAGGAGAGGGCCAGGGGCAGGTCCACAGAAAGACTCAAGGGGACATCAACCCGAAAATCTTGTCTCCGGTCATCATCAGGGACTGAGTCATGACGAGGTGTGATGTTCTTAGTCATTCCCGACCCCCAATGATTGAGAAGATACCCTTCCAATCGGTGTGGTTGGCTCTTGGACGTCACCGTTTTCTCCTAGAGCCAAAAGTTCCCGGCGAAGCGCATCCACCATCTCTCGGGCTTCATCCGCGGAACGACGAATCTTTTCAAAATACTCCTGAAGTTGGGGATCCTGGCAACGCCGGAGGCCCAGGTCTGAAAAGACCAAGACCGGAAGGAGTTTGTTCCCCAAGGCATGGAGAGCATGAGTCAGGAGATGGGAAGCCATCGTTGGGGTACCCTGGCTGCCTTCACCAGATGCAATAAATTCCTTGGCCCCTTCCATTGTCCTCCATCTCAAGTCGGTCCATGAAGAGCGGGGCGGGGCCCGATTCATAGACCCCAAGCACCCGTCTTCAACGTGTTTTCCTTATCCCCCAAGACACCCAATCACAGGCTGCAAATGGCAGGCCACTACCATGGTGTACGCCCCCTTGAAACAAAAAGGAAAAGGGGATGGAAAGGCTCCTCAAGGGTGTGAATACAAGAGAAGCGTGTCGCAAATTGACAAAACTCGTCAAAAGACTGACAGACTCCGACACGCGCCCTATCGAGCATGGACTTCCTTTCTGATGTCCCGCCAAGCACTGCGAAGCACTTCAAGCACCTGTATGGCCTGCTCAATGGCCATGCAATCATTGAGACTATCGGCGTCATAAATGCGGTGAATACTAAATTGGTACAAGTCCTCGAGGTTTCGGGCCAGAAGCGGGTCTTGGGTCGGATCCAACCCGGCCCGGAGCGTGTTGAGAGCACCGAGGGCCCTGGACAGCGTCTCGGTTTTGAGGACTTGATCTCCAGCCGAGACCGCTGCCGCCGCTCGCTTGAGGCAGACCACGGCCTCGTCATACAAAAGAAGAATGCGCTCAAGGGGGAACTGCAGGAGGGATTGGTCCATAGTCATGGGTCATCAGAGTTCAGGGTGGGACCATGCCCAACGCATTTGCCCGTGGGTTAGGAATGGCGGTCAATCTGCCCTCCCACGGACTCCACTGCTTGCTTGTCGCCCCAAGGGGAGTGGGCTCCCTGCAAGGGCCCACTCATGGAAGCATCACCCGCAGGAGGATGATCGGCCTGATTGGATGGAGACTCTTTGATTTTCAGATTGGCCCATCCACCTAATGAAGTCGAGGGAAAAGCCGGCCGGGCAGAAATTGGTTGTGAATGGGGCAACATCCCGTCGGCCTCACGAAGCCATCCCTTCAACGCTTCTTGGTTGACCTGAATCTGAGATTGCGATCGCTCGATTAAATCCCTGAGTCGGCGCAAGGAAGAGGAGTCAGGGGCATCCCCGAGATTTCCAGACATGCCCTTCTGCTCAGCCTCACTCCAAAGGACCTGGGCCTGGCGGAGGACTTCCTGGGTCTCCCGCTCCAATCGAGTGAGCGCCACATCATCCCGGGTCTGAATGGCTCGGGTGATATTTTCTTGAAGGGCCAGGTAAGTGGAATAGTGCTCAATAACTGACTTCACCCCATTCACCCCCGGATCATGCACAAGGTCGTCGGTTACCCCTGTTTGGCACCCACCTCGACCGCCCCATCCTGAACCATTTTTTGAACCCCGCGCCACCCTTCTCGCAGTTCCTCTAAGACGTTGAGCACGATAGAAATGGGCTGGGGGTCATTCCGCAAATTGGCCACCGTCACTTGTTTCATCAGAAAGGAATACAGGTCGTCCAGGTTTTGGGCTACGGTGCCCCCTTCTTCCAAATTGAGCGCCGTCTGCAATTCAGACAGAATTTCGATCACTCGGTTCAGCGCCATCCCTTTTTCTTTCGCCTGCCCCTTCTCCATATGAAGCAAGGATTGCCGTGAAAGAGAGATGGCCCGGTCATACAGCATCACCACAAGCTGAACGGGAGAGGCCTGCTGGACCTCATGCTGGACTTGCTGCTGTCGGTACATTCGGAGATGGGGATTCACAGACGAGAAAACCTTGTTACCGATTACTGATGAACGTTTGGAGGTTTGGGAGTCCAAGCAGAGCGCTGCCAAGAGCCTGGCTTTGAGTTTGGAGTGATCCTAACAGCACCTCTAATCGTTGAAATTTTTCTAAGGTGCGTTGCTCAAACAGGGCCACGGCGGCCGCCTTGGTCGCAATGTCGGCGTCAAGATCTTCGAGGGAATCGCTAATGCCGTCCTGCCGAATCTTAATGGTCCCACTATCGGTATTGACCGCAGCCTCTAACACAATCTCCATTCGATCGGCGATCCCCGAAGAGACCGTGATGGTTCCAAAGCTCCCGGTCGTGCTGACCTCGGCTTTGATGGAAAGCCCCTTGTCCCCAAATCCCGAGGT
>JACZVJ010000103.1 GCA_022572725.1 Nitrospinota bacterium
AAACACCCGTTTGAGCAACTGGGCCCAGCTCAGCCGGGCCTGCGTTGAGCGATGTGACGCGTCGTGATCTTCTGAGGGGGTCGGTACCTGGTCGGGGTCGCCCGGGACGATCTGGGACCGGAGCGTGGCGTGGGGCGCGAGCACGCCATGGAAGCGAATGAGATGGGCAGCCCTGCCCCAGTCTCTCGCTCAACTTGGGCAAAGAAGGTTTCGACCTGTTCTTGGACGACCTGGTACAGCGTGGTCTCTTCGGGACGCCGGCGTTGGTAGAGTCCTTGCGCGCCACCTCACGCAGGCTGGATCACTGCCCCGTGGGCCGCGGTCTTCAACTGTCCATTCAACTTTTTTCAAAAAGGTTTTTGGTGAGTGCCTCACGGCTCATTTCAAAATGATCTGCGATATCACTCAAGATTGCGGATAATGTGCCTATTCGGAGAGAGTTGTGCTGAGGAATGGTAATGTGATGTTCACCATGCTGGTCAGTCATTAATCGGATGTGGCTGCCTGTCTGTCGAGTGCTCCGATATCCTAAGGCTTTGAGGGTTTGTATGAGTTCAGCACTCGAAAGATCACGTGGTAATCTCATACAGTAATAACTTCTTCTTTGACGTGGTGAAGCCTAATTATTTTGGGAACTTTGTTCTCTTCGAAATGACACCGTACCGCGTCACGGACTTTGTCGTGAAGTTCAGCAAAAGTATCGGCTTCGGTGAAAATAGATTCTCCTAAAGCCCGTGCCGTGTATCCTCCCTCTGGTGCTTCTTCGACTAAAAATATTACCTCTGACATGTTCGACTCCTTTCCGGCAACGTTCCTTGTCTGGCCTTCTTCATCCCCATGCTAACCAAAGCCTCAACGAATGTATAGATAGATTGTTGATTTTAATTGGCTCTGTCAAACTTAGAAAAAGCGGATTTTTTAAGATAAACCCCTGAGTAAGCATGTCGAAATTTAGGGTCATGAGTATTGCCTTATTCATTAGTGTGTCCTGGGTGCACTCGGTGCAGCGCAAGCGCAGAAACCCATGGGCTAAAATCCCGCATTCCAGAAATGCTTCGAACTCGTCTTTGACAAACTGGGGCAGGCCCGTACCGGTTGCCTGTTCGACTGGGGCAAAGAAGGTTTCGACGTGGTCTTGGACCACCTGGTACAGCGTGGCCTCGTCGCGACGCCGCCGGTCGATGTGTTATTGCAAGACCTGACCCCACTTCAGCTCACCACTTCAGCTCATCGATGCCATGCTCACCCTCACTCAACTGACCAGAGCCGAACTCCACCTGGAACCGGTCGATCTGTCCCAGCTTGCCCACACGATCTTGGCAGAGCTGCATGGGGATCAATCGGATCGCCACGTGGAATGGACCGTCGCGAAAGACCTCTGTGCCACTGGAGACGCCTTGCTGGTTCGGGTGGTATTGGAAAACCTCTTGGCGAACGCCTGGAAGTTTACCAGTCAGGTGGCATACGCGCGAATCGAGGTGGGGATGACTCACCATTACGCTCAGCCGGTGTATTTTGTTCGGGACAATGGGGTCGGGTTCGATATGGCCTATGCCCATAAATTGTTCGGGCCTTTTCAACGATTGCATGCGTTGAGTGAATTTCCCGGGATCGGGATTGGCTTGGCAACGGTCCACCGCATCATTCGGCGACATCATGGTCAGATATGGACCAATGCTGCGGTGGGGTATGGCGCAACCTTTTTCTTTACCTTGGAACCGAGAGGAGGAGTCCCATGAAGGAGAGAGTCATACTCTTGGTGGAGGATCATCCGGACGATGAAGAGCTGACCATGCGGGCCCTGGCCAAGAATAACATTCTGAACCAGGTCGTGGTGGCGAGGGATGGAGTCCAGGCCTTGGAGTACCTATTGGGGACCGGGGCGCATGCTGGGCGGGATACCACGGTCATGCCGCAACTGATTTTACTGGATCTCAAATTACCCAAGATCGACGGGTTGGAGGTGTTACGACGGCTTCGGGCGGATGAGAGAACCCGATTTTTGCCCATCGTTATTTTGACCTCCTCAAAGGAAGAGCAGGATTTAATCAAGAGCTATAAGTTAGGCGCGAATAGTTATGTCCGGAAACCAGTTGATTTCATCGAATTCACCAAGGCCGTGCAGCAACTCGGGCTGTATTGGCTCATCTTGAATGAACCAGTCCCCGATCGCCGGGGCGGGTGAAGGAAAGGCCGGAATTGAGAACCGTGCCTTCAACAAAGAGACGACCTGGCGTGCCAATGTCTCCATCGACCGGATACTGAATAGCCCTATTGATCTAGGGTGTTTAGTTCCCGACCTGCCCTACCCGTCATTGAGTCCGACACCCCGTCAAAACCTCCCATAAGAACCAGCAGAGGGCCCCTCCCTCTCTTCCCTCCAGGAACTTGGTTCCCCTACTCCTGAAAAGCAAAATCCTGAACATTTTTCAATATTTTGCTCCCCCCTGTTTCCGTCACGCTTGCAACCCGGTTCCGGGCACACCCTTTGCTCCTTCAAAAATAGCAGTGGTTGGAGAGAAGGGGGATTTTGGAAGGTTGCTTGCCAGAAAAAACCTTAACCTGACAGGGAGGTCGACTATGGCACGGATGTCTATAGCGGAGTGGACAGACGGGAGTGCAATGCCGGATGTGTGGTGGTCGTTTTCACGCCGCCACGAGGGGATGTCACAAGGAGTCGAAACGTTCCGGTCTCACAGAGGCCAGCTTAGCGTTCCGAGCAAATGCGCGAACTGTGGCAGTGACGTGAGAATCCACATCTCTCCAAAACGCAATCCACATTCCCGCAACCTGGGAAAGATGGTGACGCTCAAGGATCATGACTTGTGCCGCCGGTGTTGGCGTCAGTTAATCCGAGCCTCCCGGGAAGTTTTGCTGGCGCAGTCCCCCGCCGGTGGTCGTGCCGAGGTTTCGCCGAAGGTGGTCTGACTTCAAGGTCCTGAGGATTTCCGCATAGGAAGGGGGAGAGATTATTGATTACTGGAACCTTAATGTCCTAACTGCACCCCCTCACCCGATTCGGGTTATAGTCTCGCACACACCGCTTTCACTTCCGTGTACAATTCCAACGCGTCGTGCCCCATTTCTCGCCCCCAGCCTGATTGCTTGTACCCGCCGAAGGGGAGCGCAGCATCAAAAATATTGTGGCAGTTGATCCACACCGTGCCGGCCTGGAGTTGGGCGGCGATTCGATGAGCCTTGCTGAGATCCTTGGTCCAGATAGCTGCGGCTAACCCATAGATGCTGTTGTTGGCTTGCGTAATCACCTCATCCAAGTCGGTGAATGGTTCGGCGCACACCACCGGCCCAAAAATTTCCTCCTGAATCACTTTCATGGTCGGCGTGGTATTCACCAACACTGTGGGTTCCACGAAATACCCCTTGTCACCCAGTCGGCCTCCACCCACGACGGCTTTGGCCCCCTCGCTCACTCCGGATTCAAGGTAGCCCAGAACCCGTTGCTGCTGCTCATCCGACACCAAGGGCCCCATGTCGGTTGCCGGGTCCATCCCGGGCCCCACTTTGATCTTTTTGGCTTGCTCCACCACGCCGGAGATGACGTTGTCAAAAATTCCTTTTTCCACGTATAGGCGGGACCCTGCGCAACAGCATTGGCCGTGATTGAAGAAGATGGCGCTCGCGACGCCCGGGATTCCTGCGTTCAGATCGGCATCCTGGAGCACCAGGCTGGGGGACTTTCCGCCTAACTCAAGCGACACTTTTTTCAGATTGCTGGCTGCGGCATTGAGGATGAGTTTCCCGACCTCGGTTGACCCGGTAAAAGCCACTTTGTCCACATCGGGGTGAGCGGCTAATGCTGCGCCGGCGGTTTCGCCGTAGCCCGTGATGATGTTGACCACTCCATCCGGCAATCCTGCTTCGCACATTAGCTCTCCCAGGAGAAGGGCGGAAAGGGGAGTTTGCTCGGCCGGTTTGAGGACGATGGTACATCCCGCAGCGAGGGCCGGACCCAGCTTCCAGGCGGCCATGAGCAGTGGGAAGTTCCACGGAATAATCTGCCCAACCACTCCCACGGGCTCTCGAAGCGTGTAGGCGTGGTATTGGGCCCCAGGAGTATATGGGACCGAAATTGGGATGGTGTTGCCTTCGATCTTGGTTGCCCAGCCCGCCATGTACCGAAAGAGGTCGATAGCCAAGGGGACGTCCGCGGCCCTGGCGACTGTCACGGGTTTTCCATTATCCAGAGACTCTAGTTGAGCGAACTCCTCCAAATGGGGTTCCATGAGGTCGGCCAATTTCCATATGAGTCGGCCCCGCTCTGAGGGAGTGATCTTCCGCCAGGGCCCTTTGTCGAACGCGGCGCGTGCAGCCTTCACAGCCCGGTCGATATCTTCCTTTTGTCCATCGGGGATATTAGCGAGCACGTCGCCGGTAGCGGGGTTGAATGTGGGAAAAGTTTTGCCTGAAGCCGCTTCGACCCACTTCCCATTGATCAGCATCTTCCGCGTGGTCGAAACAAAACTCTTGACCGGTTCTGCGATGGGTACTTCGGCGGTGGCAACACTCATGATGGTCCTCCCTTGAAATATTTTTTCAGGCTCTCGAAAGATTATCCCTCTGTTGTTCCTCCTAAGCAAGAAGGAAGGATGAGGGAAGTCTCCAGGGGTGCGTGGGAAATGGGAACTCGTGGAGAATTTAGATGGGATCGGTCGGGAAGGTCATAGGCCTGCCCCGGCCCCATACTTCTTTCGGAACTCCGTGGCGGCTTCCTCGTTTTGAAAGATGAGCCGGAGGACGAGATTACCGAATGGCCTTCTCACGACTTTCAGGAGCACCGCCGCATCGGCCAATCCCAGGGCCAGCTCATTAAAGTTCCCCTCTTGAAAGGCGCCAGATGCTTGTTCGGTTATTGGGTGAGTAACCGGATATTGGTTGGCCAAAATGTGTTGCAGTTCGCCGTACCATTCTTTGGTGTAGAGCCCCATGTCAATATCGATCAGTGCCAGTTGGGCATCCGGGCCCGGCTCCGTGGTGGATTGGGGTGAGGTCGTTCCATGGTTGGGTTGATAGAAGAGGGTAAAATACCGGTTTTTGTCGGCAACCTCGTAGAGGCATTCGGTTCCACTAGAGCATTCGGGAAGAGCTTCCACTTCCTTTGGTGTCATCCCGAATTTGAGGGACCCAATGACTTTACCCGTCTCGGACTCCGCCGAGGTTGGGGAAAACAAGAGACACCCGAAGACCAGGAGGAGGGTAGAGGTTGGAGACCAGGTGTTTTGGGCTTTCATCATTTTCGCCTTTCTTTGTGTCGGGGTGATCCATTGTACAAAGTTGGAGCCCATATCAGCCACCTGGGCATGGACAGGTTTTCGTGAAAACCCTATCAAATTCCTTCGCCCCTGACCACTCTAAAAAGTCCGTGTTGTAAGATCCTGCTCTCCATGGGTCACGATCAGCCGCATGTGATCGGAAGTTTTTTTCATACATTCTTAAGAGTCTTCAGCAACGACCGATAAGGCTTAGTAAATGAAGGGATTGGAGACGAACAGCCGGCAGACAATCGTGAGCAGATGGCCTGGAAGTTTTCGAGTCAACGGTCAAACTACCTCGGGTGGCTTGGCCACATGCACGTCTCCCGATCAAACTCATGGGGTATAGATGGATGAGCCAGATTTTTGATGCCTTGAATCGACTGCAAGCGATCCGGGGGAAAGAGCAGCCTCCGAGCCCACCCTCGTCAGGACTTCTAGAACCTCTGCAAGATCCACCCTCACCGTTCCCGATAGATGGGAAGGAGCCCCCCGTTCTGTCGTGGCAAAAGCCTGAGAGTTCCCCCTTGCAGGTTCCGGTCAAGGGTCCACAGCAAAATGGGCAAGAGGTCCATGGTCTCTCTCCGGAACAATGGCTAGGGGTTCTCCAATACGACTATTTACGGAGTTATGTGAAGCGAGGCGGTTCGGCTGTGAAATTGGCCGTCAGTGCCGGTGAGGGAATACACAAATCCCTTCAACAGAGTTTGAGTCACATGGCCAAAGAGGAGGGGTTCCTCTTTGCGCAGGCGGATGCCCGGTTCACCAAGCTGCACATGGTGGATCGACTGTTTCATAAAATTGCTCGGCAGATCGAGTGGGATGTGTTGGCGTATGAGTTCGTGAGTCGCCTGCTGACTGAAAAGGGCTACCAGGTCCCGGCCAATTGGGAGGAGTTCAGCCTGCAACAGGTGGCCAGCTTAAACGACCGAAAGGAGGCCTTGCTGTTGAGGGATCTGCAAGCGTGGATTGAGCAAGCGATTGATGGCGATATGCAGATGTGCCGTGAGTTCCGCCTGGCGATGATTACCCTGTGTCGTGCTCAATTGCAGGCCGGAGAGTCGGACCTCATCCTGGCGCAGGCGGTCAAAGAATGGCTGCAAGGGGAATTGCGCCTCATGTCGGGGATCAAGAAGGCCCTGATCTTTCAGAAGATCGTCCGCCATAATGGACGGCATATGCTGATGTCTCTCACCCATTGGATCCGCCGTGTCGGTAAGTCAGGGTTAGTGGTGTATGTGGATATCACCCGCTATCTTCAGGCGAAGCGCCCGGCCGAGCCGGACACCACCTTTTACTATAGTCCAGCCGCAGTCTTGGACGCCTATGATATGTTGCGGCAGTTTATTGATGGGACGGATGAGAGCGAAGGCTGCCTGATGGTTGTCGTCGCCCCGCCTGCGTTTTTGACCGATGCACGGCGCGGGTTGCACCGGTATGAAGCGTTGAAGCTGCGCGTATGGGACGACGTGCGGGATAAGCATCACCAAAACCCCTTAGCGCCGATGGTTCGCCTATCGGCTTTTGAAGAGAACCAGAAGTTGGTCCCGGCTTCTCCACTGTCCGCTGGTGAGGAAGGTGCCGATATTGATGCCCGGCGAGTTATTGAAGGGCTGCGTGCGGGGGTTCCCAATCGGCATGTCGTCCAGGCGTTGGGCTGTTCCCAGCCGGAAGTCGAACGCCAATTCTGCGGAATCCTTGAGGCCACCCACAAGAATGCTCGAACCGGTCTCCCGACGAGGGGGATGTTGGTGGAAGGCGGGTTCGGCACAGGGAAATCGCATGTTCTGGAATATCTTCAACACCTCGCTCTCGATCAGCACTTCATCTGCAGTCGGGTGGTGATTAGTAAGGAAACCCCCCTGTACAACCCCATGCGAGTGTATCAAGCCGCCATTGGGTCGGCCCTCATGCCCAATCAAGCAGGGCAGGTCCTGATGGAGCTGGCGAATGAAATCAACGTGTGGAGCCCCGAGTTCCAGAACCTTTTGAAGTGGGCCCACGAGGTACGGACGGGTATGGATCAGCGTTTTGCGGCCACGCTTTTTTTATACCAACGCATGGGAACCGACCCGGAGTTGCGGCATCGCCTCGTCCGATTTTGGAGCGGAGAGGCGATTTCGATAGGAGAGGTCAGGAGCTACCTGCGCGAATGTGGGGTTCCCAGGCGCTACTCCTTTGCCAAAATCCGTGAAGTCGATCTGGCCGTGCAGCGGTTTCGATTTGCTGCCCAGCTCATGCTGGCCGCTGGATACCGGGGGTGGATTCTGTTGATTGATGAAGCTGAGTTAATCGGGCGATATTCCCTCTCCCAGCGGGTGAAATCCTACGCGGAATTAGCCCGTTGGCTGGGAGCCTTGGAAGCTTCAAGCATTCCCGGCCTCGCGTCGGTGGTTGCGCTCACGAATGATTTTCAAGCCGAAATCCTGGAAAGCAAGGGTGACCGGTACACCGTCAGGGGGGCTGCGGAAGAGGGAGGGTCCACGGCAGGGGGGGAACGGGAAGCCGAATATGGGATTCGGCTCATAGAGGAGGAAACCACCCCGCTGAGACCGTATGCGCCCGAGAAAGTTGAGGAAGCTTATCAGAAGATTCGACTCTTGCACAGAAAAGTCCATGGGTGCTCTGAAGATGATCAAGAGTCAGCCGAAGCCGTCCCACCACCAATTCTGGAGGGGAGGTGTATGCGAGAGTATGTCAAGAGTTGGATTACCGAATGGGACCTCAAACGTCTAGCCCTTGGCGATGCCGTGGACATTGAAGTCAGGCCACTCAAGCAGGGGTATAGGGAAGATAAGGAATTGGAGAGTTCGACTGAGGAGGAGGCCAAATCCTCGACTCCGGAGACGAGATCTGGGGAAAACGGGCGACCGCCCATGGGCCCCAATGGAACTCACCCTGGAGGCGACGAAGATTCTGTGAGGAAAACTTTGGCCGCCGCTGCCCAATAGCCTGATCTCCACCTATTAAAAATCCTTTCCCCTCTCTCCCGTCCTTCTCCCTCTCTTTAGCCCAGCCTGCTTAGAAAATCCCCCCTGCCCCCATTTTCCCAATCGGATCATCTCAATTCCACCATCATCGCTTGGCGATGAAGTGGCCTGATGCCCCGATGGGCTTCATTCAAAGGGTCGAGGAGGTCATTGAGCATTTGAGATTCTGCCTCTTGGTGCCGAAAAAGAGGCCATGGCGATCTCCATGCTCATGGTCAAATCAGATTGGATGTCCCAGGATCAGGTACGCTTACATGAAATCTGGGAAGCATGGGGCATCCCGCTTCAACAACAGTGGGAATGGGTGAGTGAGATGATAGGGAAAGGCTATGGAAGCGGTCTGAAAGATTTGTTGATGCTCAAGGCCATTGCTACTCTCAAGGAATCTCCCGCCCAACCGCTCGTAGCGAAAGATTCTCTCTGCCACTCCACGTTACCGCTCCCACTGGAATTTCCACCGCTCGGGGAAAGTAGTAAGACCTCGGTTGAGGCTGAACACCCACCAAAAATTGAGCCCCTGCACGGGTAACTTTTTCGCGCTGCCCCAACTAACTTAAACTGTTTTGCAGTTGATCAAAAAAAGCTGGCTCTTCGCGTAATCGTGTGGGTGCTGTTTGGGTCTTTCCGTTCATCCCCCCTTTGATAAGGGGGGGAGGTTGGGGGGATTTGAAAATTCAGGTTTCCTCTGAATACCCCGTGTAGCTTGCTGCGGGGATCTTTATTTGCATGAATTCAGGTGAGGTGAGTGCTTCCTGTCTGGAATGTCGAAGGCCTTGAGAGGGAACTTGCGAGATGTTATGGGTGGGATCCTTCCTTCATTTGCTGTTGGCAATAATTCCATTCTTCCCGAATTCCGAGTCTGAGACTCCAACTCTCGACATACTGCAAATCCAGGGCACCTTTTTGATGATGAAGCACGGACAGCACATCAACAAAATCCTGCGCCCGACCCACTTTGAGTTTATGCAAAATCAGGTCTTCCGCTGAAATGACCCAGACGTCGCGATTCCCAAGCTGGACCCGTTGACGACGGGGCAATATCTCTCGATCATGGTCATCCCTTGGAAGAAGGAGGTCCACGGGAATGGGGCCACGCTGAAACCGTAGATGCACCTGGCGGATCATGGGGTTGGCCTCAGCCCACTGAGCATCATAAGAAAAGCCTGTTGCTTCCATTGCCTCCAACAGTCGTTGGTGGTCGGATGGCTCGAGACCAATGAAGACATCCACATCTTGAGTGGTTCGGGGGGTGCCCCAAGCCCCTAAGGCCAGAGCCCCGAGGAGACAATAAGGAAAGGCCAAAGAATCCAGGAGACCAATGAGGTTCGAAAAAGCTTCTTCAAAAGGACGGTCAGGTGGCGTCATGCTGAGGAGGCTTGTACGTGAGTCGATCTCGAATGCATTTCCATTCTCCAAGCTGGTGGTAAGCCTGTCGATCAAGGGCCTGTTGACTCAAATGAGGGTTTTGAGTCTTTAGACGTTGGAGAATTTGTTGCCATCCCCACTCTGCCAATTGAATAGCTTGTTGGAGGCCTGCTTCGGGCGTTGAGAGCCGAATGGTTGAGGAAAAATTCGGGATAGCGCGGTGTAACCGCTGAGCCCAGAGGGGCAGCTTATGAACGACCGGTGGAGGTTGCATAGGTTCAGGTAGGAGCCAAGGATGGTCTTGATGGCAGGGTGTTTTTCGTTGATGCCATTAAGGCAGGATTGGCCCAACGGCGAAAGTGTATCATGCCGTTGAAAGGAGGCCAAGGGGAGGTTTTGGTCTAGGAGCCTGTCCAAGATTAGACTGATCTACTGCGGTTGCACTGGATTTGGCCAGATCTTCCGATCCTTTTCGTTAAATAGCCAAACTATTCGCCTCAAACGA
>JACZVJ010000104.1 GCA_022572725.1 Nitrospinota bacterium
CTAGGCCTAGGAGGAGAAAGCCCAGGTCACTATAGAGGCTTTGCGTCCCTGGTGCGTAGTGTAAATCCTCCAGGCCAATGCGATTCAGGAAGGAGCGTTTTCTGGTCTCGATCTCCGATTGTCCTGGGGGATGAACCCAAGTGGGCGGGAGCTCCTCATAATAAGGACGCCAGGCAGGAAGTCCAGAGCTGTGATGGAGTAATTGTCGGATCGTCGCTGAGCCAACGGCTCTTTCTTGTAATTCCTCAAACCAGAAAGAAACGGGCTGGTCTAGACTGAGTAGGCCATCCTCTACCAGACCTACAATCGCTGTAGCGGTGGCGATGGGCTTGGTGAGGGAGGCCAGATCATAGATGGTGCCGACGTGAACGGGCTTGTCGGATGATGAGAGGCCCACTCGGCCGACGGCCTCGTGGCACACGACGTTCCCCCGAACCCGCACCAGCAACACCGCTCCGGGAAACACTCCCTCGGCCACCGCCCGGTTGAGGGCCTTGGTCATGGAATCGACCGGGCTCATGGATGCGGACTTCTCCCATCTTCAGTGGGTTAGGCGTCAGAAGGGGAAGGCCGATCAGCTTGAGGAGATATGGGGTCGGTTAATTCAAGGGGGCTCCCGCCCTCTTCCTCCATTTCCAGGAGACGCTCAAAAGTTTTTAGGGTGGATCGTATCCGTTCCAAGGCAAGAGCCCGTTGCCGATGAAGGTCTGCCATACCCCGTTGTAGGTCTGCCAGTTCGGTCCTGGCGTGCAACAACATTTCTCCACCTTTGAGTTCAGCTTCCTTCAGGATCCGCTCCGCATCCTGCCGGGCTCCAAGCTTGATCTGGTCGGCAAAATTTTGGGAGGAAATAAGAGTATTCGTGAGGGTGGCCTCAGCTTTCCGAAGGTTGTTCATCTCCGCTTCCCGCGCCGACACTTTCTCCCGTAATGCACTGTTTTCTCGGACAAGGCTTTCGATGGTCTCGGCGATCTCATCCAGAAACCGGTTCACTTGGTCCGGGTGGTACCCGCGGAATTGCCTCGGAAAGATTTTGTGTTGAATGTCAAGTGGCGTGACCTTCATAGCCGATTCCCCTTCTGACGCTTCTTCAATGTAATTGCATGGCCATGTCTTTAATGGTCCCCACCACAGCAATTTGCAAAAAGTAAATAATTAAGATGGCAATAATGGGTGAAAGATCCATTCCTCCCGCAATAGCAAAAGGGATGCGCTGGCGAATCGTGAGGAGCACGGGGTCGGTGAGTCGATGCAAAATTTGCACGATGGGATTCCAAGGATCTGGATTCACCCAGGAAATCACAGCGCGAATGATAATGATCCACATATATAAAAAAAGCACCGTATCCAACACATACGCAACCCCGCTTAGAAAATTACCGGCGACAAACATCGGCCCTCCCTTGAATTCTGCAGGCGCTATTTGTATTCATGCGACATGGCCTCCGGAAAGGCCCTTCGCACATGTATTGACGATTGGGTTCTTTGAACGTTTTGGCTCTTCTCTTCACAAAAACCTCTGTTCATCACCTAGGCCGTTGCCCGAAAATCCCAGTTCCGATTCGAACCAAGGTCGCCCCCTCTTCTACCGCAATCACATAGTCATGAGACATCCCCATGGATAACTCATCCATCCGGATCCGTATCGGGCTCGACTCGGTAACCTGGTCCCCAAGTTCCCTGAGCTGCTGAAAATACGGCCGGACCGCCTCGGGATCGGGTTCCCAAGGGGGAATGGTCATGAGCCCCCGCACCGAGATATGTTCCAACCGGTCTATGGCAGGAAGGGCCTGTATCAATTCTAGTGGAGAAAAGCCCCCTTTGGTGGATTCCCCTCCCACATTCACTTCCAACAGGATCGGTTGCTGCATCCCCATGACATCGGCCTGGTGATCCAGTTCTGTTGCTTGGTCCACCGTTTCCACGGAATGAATGAGGGAAAACCTCCCAACTAGCATTTTCAGTTTTCGTCGCTGTAACCGTCCGATAAAGTGCCAAGTCAGTCCAGGTTCTTCTCCAATGGCCGCCATCTTGGCCTGAGCCTCTTGCCATCGATTTTCCCCACAGATCGTGACTCCGGCTTTAACTGCCTCCAACACCCGGCCCGCTGTCACAAACTTCGTCGCGGCGACAAGCCGCACCTGCCTAGGATCACGGCCTACGCGGCAGGCCGCCAAGCGGATGTGCTCCATGGCGGCTTGGACATTGTTCCTGATCTCATCCAATTGGCCCCATCCGACAGCATCGAGTGATGCCAGACCTTATGCTGGGAACCTACCGCTAGGTAGAGGGAGATTTCCCAGTGAGCATGATCCCACTGACCATTTTTCCGCTCACCCGGCCTTCTCTCCTGTATGAAAAAAACACGTCAGGGCGACATATGGTGCAGAGGTCCAGGCACTGAATATTATTCTCATCAACGCCGCACCCTAAAGCTTGACCCCGGATGAGTTTCTTGAGGTCCAGTCGCCACTTGTCGTGATCCGTCATCTTCACCACAGAAGACCATTCCGGATACCCCCCCCTCAAGGGATCCATGACCTGTTGGTCCACCTCATAACAACAAGCTCCAGCCGATGGTCCAATGGCCACTCGCAGGCCATCGAGCCGACAGCCGAATCGCTGCTGCATGGTACTCATGGTCTTTTCCACAATCCCATTGACCGCTCCACGCCATCCTGCGTGAATGACGGCCACCGTCTCACGTTGGGGATCATGGAGGAGCACGGGGACGCAATCCGCTGTTCTGACGGTGACAAGGATCCCGGGCTGATCGGTGATTATCACGTCCCAGCCGCCTGTGAATTTCTCTCCCACCCTCACCGGCCCATCAAGGATCAACGCATCGGTTCCATGGACCTGATGAACCGACACCACGAACGGATAGTCGGGCTCGGCGGCCCTCACCCTCCCAAGATCCGCATTGGGTTCTCCATAGCTAGGACCGTGACGGGTACCAAAAAAATGCAAGACCTCGTGGCTCCGGCTTGCGAAAGACGAAACGGTCATGACCTCTACAGGAGCCCTGTTCTTGACAAATTCTGTGACCATGAGAATTCCCTTCAGCTGCCTCTGTGCCTGAGAAAGGTGGGGACATCCCAATCTTCATCAACAAGCAATTTCCCCTGTTCAGGCACTCGTCGGGTGGACTCAAGGCGTCGCATGAATGTCGGGCGATCGAGCTCCTGGGCATGGGAACTCACAGCCGCGGTTTGCGCCCACGCCAATGCTGGCTGGGCGGCTGGTTCTCCCAATGGGCTAGGCCTTTCGGGAATTGATGGCCTCACCGAGGGTTGCACTTTCGGCTTGGGCTCCTTTTGCTCAAATCCCGTGGCAATAACCGTGACCACGACCTCATCCCCCATTTCCGGGTCGATGACCTGCCCGACGATGATGTTGGCTTGAGGATCAGCCGCTTCTTGTGCAATGGTCGAGGCCTCATCGACCTCATGCAAGGACAGACCCGGGCCTCCAGTAATATTCAACAGCATCCCTTGCGCTCCTTCAATACTTCCTTCCTCCAGCATGGGGCTGCAGATCGCGAGTTTGGCAGCTTCCGTGGCCCGGTTCGCTCCTTTTGCCACACCCATGCCCATGACTGCCCGGCCGGTATAACTCATCACGGTTTGGACATCGGCAAAGTCCACATTCACGAGGCCCGGTGTGGTGATGACATCCGTGATACCCTTGATGGCCTGCCGCAGCACGTCATCGGCGACTTTAAAGGCTTCGAGGAGCGGCGTGCTTTTATCAACAAGAGCCAGGAGTTTTTGATTGGGAATCACCAAAAGCGAATCCACATGTCGTCTGAGCTCCCGAATTCCCTCCTCCGCATAATTCGCCCGGCGGGACCCTTCATACTGAAACGGCTTGGTGACCACACCGACGGTTAAAATGCCGAGCTCCCGTGCGATTCCCGCTACGATAGGAGCCCCTCCCGTTCCGGTCCCACCTCCCATTCCCGCAGTCACAAAGATCATATTTGCACCTTCCAACGCTTCGCGAATCAGCGGCTCGCTTTCCAAGGCGGCATCCTTGCCAACTTCCGGTTTGGCCCCCGCTCCCAGCCCTCGGGTTCGTTCAGGTCCCAGTTGAATCTTGAACGTGGCGTGTGACCTACTCAATGACTGGAGATCCGTATTGGCCCCAATAAACTCGACCCGATTCAGGCCAGCGGAAATCATGGTGTTGACAGCATTACACCCAGCCCCTCCGATACCAATGACCCTGATCCGGATGGGGGAGCAATGATCTTCCTGAAATGCAAACATGGAATGCCTCCTTTCACGCACCTAATGGAACATCGCAGTCGACTTTTTCAGTATTCTTGAATGGCAGGGAACCTTCCCGGCGTTAGAAAAAGTCGATCGCCCATCCTTTTATTCGATCTAAAATCCCTCCCGATCTCTCCCCGCCATTTCGGCTGCCTAAAAAACCCACCTTTTCAAACTGATGATCCATGCGACGGGCATGCAAAATTAATCCGACTCCCGTCGCAAACATCGGATGGCTCACAATGTCCCGTAGCCCTCCGACTCCGGTGGGGACCCCCCGCCGGACCGGCAAATCCAGGACACGCTCCGCCGCATCCGGCATTCCTTCTAAAAGCGAGGTGCCCCCAGTAATGACAGCGCCTGCAGCCAGTTTGCCCTCGTACCCCGCCCGCCGGATTTCGCGACCCACCAAATCAAAGATCTCTTCCACCCGCGGCTCAATGATATCCGTGAGAACTCGTTTTGAAATGGCTCGAGGAGGCCGCCCGCCCACACTGGGGACCTCAAGGGTGTCGGTGTCCATAACCATATCGGTCAGAGCCACCCCATGCCGGATCTTGATTTTCTCCGCATCGGCCTGAGACGTCCGCAACCCGATCTGCATGTCCGACGTGAGGTGTTGGCCACCCACCGGAAGGACTGCCGAGTGGCTGATGCTGCCCTCAGAAAAAAACGCCAAGTCGGTCGTCCCACCGCCTAAATCCACCATGACGACCCCCAATTCCTTTTCCTCCTCCGTCAGGACAGCCTCACTGGACGCCAGCGGCTGCAGGACAATATCCACCACATCAAGGCCCGCACGGTTGACGCATTTCATGAGATTCTGAGCCGACGTGATCGCTCCGGTGACGATGTGGACGTCCACCTCGAGCCGAGAGCCCGAGATGCCCACCGGCTCACGAATCCCTTCCTGGGCATCCACAATGAATTCGCGTGGCAGCACATGCAGAACACGACGGTCCGGGGAGACCACAGCGGAACAACGGGCCGTTTCCACCGCTCGCTGCACATCCGCACGGAAGACCTCATGCCGTTTAAGCGCAACCACGCCGTGTGCGGTTTCACTGGAAATATGACTACCAGCAATCCCGATGAAAACGGAATTAATCTGGACCGCTGCCATCAACTCGGCCTCTTCTACCGCCTTCTTAATCGACTCCACGGTACTCTCAATGTTGATGATCACTCCCTTACGTAACCCCCGTGATGGGCTGGAGCCAACACCGATAATGTTGACGGCCAGGTTCTCCGTGACTTCCGCCACAATCGCACAGATCTTGGTGGTTCCAATATCCAACCCGACGACAATGTGCTCTTTTCTGGCCATGGCCCTTGGTTACCCTTTCGGACGAAAGATCACCTTTCCTGGAAATCGCAGATCAATTTCATGCCCACCCACTTTCAGCCTGGGGGGAATGGCTGATTCCATGGCGAGGAACCGCTTCCATTGTTCTTCAATATCGGATTCAAATTGGAATCTGAGATCCTGCACTTCCGCTACGATTTGCTGAGAATTCTCCACATATACTAGAGGCCTGGTCCCGTATCGCTGAAGCAACAGACCAGCGAGTTTGATCCCTTCACGTGCTTGTTCCCGTACACCCTTATCCCCCTGAAGAAGACCTAGAGGGCTGAGACCATGAAGAATAGGCAAATTCGGAGACGACGCCCTGGAAATCTCGGATAACACCCCCGCTTCCTCATCAAGGAGAAGAGACCCGTTGGAATGCTGGAGGACTACGGCTGGACGCCGTTCCGTCACGAGGATGGTCAAGGTGTGGGGCAAGACCCTGCCCACGGAAGCGGTCGCAATCCAAGGATGAGCTTCCAGCCGACTCTGTAACTCGGACGAATTTATGGAGAACACGGTGGCTTGAGGAGGAAGGTCCAGGAGGGATAAAGCTTCCCGACGGTCTACATGCTGCAACCCGGAAATCAACACTCGATGAACCGCCATCCATCTGGCCAGGACAGGCTGGGCATGCTGATAGCCAAGGGCCACTCCCACAAAGACCAGGCTGAGAACGGCTCCCCCAAGAAGAAACCACCTTTTGGGAGAAACTCCCCTCCCCCAATGCCGGAGTCCCTGTCTCTGCAACGGGCGTCTCGCTCTGATGAAACGGCGCCTTCGCAAAGGCACCTTCCGCCGACTCGTCAATTTCCCCTCCTGTGCTGCAACACGGTTTTTCTCTTAAAAGCGCTCACGTTCCGGCTAAGGCCCGATTTCAAAATCCGTTCGGTCAAGGTGTCATAGTCGATCCCCGCTTGGGAGGCAGCCATTGGCAGGAGGCTTCGTTCGGTCATCCCCGGGATGGTATTAATTTCCAGGACAAAGGGCCGTCCAAGTCGATTGAGTCGAAAATCCACTCGCGCTGCTCCCTCGCATCCCAACAGGCGATAGGACTTCATAGCCAGATTTTCAAGCCGATTGGCTTGGATCCGTGACAAAGGAGCGGGGCAAAGGTACCGTGTCTCGGCTTTCTCATATTTGGCGGCAAAGTCATAAAACCCACCGGGAGCCACAACTTCAACTGGGGGCAGGGCAGCGCCGTCCAGAACGGACACAGCGATTTCTCGACCCGCGATAAATGTTTCAACGAGGACTTCAGGCCCTTGATCAAAGGCTCGCCGGAGGGCCCCCCGCCAATCGGAAGACCGGCGTACAATGGTCACGCCCACCGTGGAGCCTTGTGCAGCCGGTTTCACAACCAGCGGCCATTTCATTCCGGTGGGCAGCAAATGGCTTTTCCGACCGGCCCGCAAGACTGTTCCCTTCGGAACCGGAATGCCCTGACTTTGCCATAAAGCCTTGGTGATCGGTTTATCCATGGCCAAGGCACTGGCTCTCACGCCTGACCCCGTGTATGGAATTCCCAGGACCTCCAATAAGCCTTGAACCGTCCCATCTTCTCCTCCAGGGCCATGAAGAGCCAAAAACGCAACTTCCACCTTTTTCGTACGCAACTGCCAGGGGAGTGAGGCATCCACATCCACGCATACGGCCCGGTAGCCACGCCGAATCAACGCTCCATAAACGGCCATTCCCGTTTTTAGGGAAATCGTCCGCTCGGCTGAGCACCCTCCCATTAAGACACCAATGCGAGCCTTCGTTAAGGCCATCGAATGCGGGCTCCATCCGATGCTTCACCGCATCCCAGCGATTCCACGCTGGAATGGTCCGGACAGGCCAGGGGCTTCCCCCAATCAGGAATCCCCAACAATCTTCCACTCCAGTTCGAGGGTGACCCCCGTTTGCTGAAACACGGTTTGTTGAATTTTTTTGATCAACACCACGACATCCGTCGCCCGCGCCTGCCCCACATTGATAATGAAATTGGCATGTTTATGAGATACCTGGGCATCCCCAACACGAGCCCCCTTAAGGCCGGCCTCTTCAATGAGTTTACCCGCCGAGGTGTGGGGAGGATTCTTGAACACAGACCCGGCATTGGGCCGAGTTAAGGGCTGTGTCGCCTTACGATACCGGAGATAGGACTTCGTCGTGCTCTCAATTTTTGGTTTGGGGGCTGGTGTGAGGGAAAACCAAGCCCCCACTACGATTCCCGCGGGCACTACCCCCCGTCGATACGTAAAAGAAATCGATGAGGCAGAACATTTCACGACTCGGCCCTTGGGATCCACCAGGCGAATCGCCTGAAGGCAGTCCTTCATTTCCCCAAGATGGGTGCCGGCATTCATGATCACAGCACCTCCAACGGTGCCAGGAATCCCCGCCGCCCATTCCAACCCCGAGAGGGAGCAGCTTATAACATGACCCAACAGGGTGGGCATCCGGACACCGGCTTCGGCATAAAGGACCTGCGTTCCTTCCTTTTGGATTGCGTTGAACTTCGACAGGCTCACCACAATTCCTCGCAGGCCGCCCTCCCGAATGAGCAGGTTGGTGCCTCCAAGGACGAACAGTGGTACGTGTGCCGACCTGGCCTGTTTCACTAACCGGCACAGGTCTTGGACATCCTCCGGCACGACTAAGGCATCTGCCGGCCCTCCTATCCGCAAGGAGGTGAGGTCGCGCAAAGACACATTGAATTTAACTTCTCCCCGCAGGCCCGCCACAGCAGCGAGAAGATCCCCTTCGCCGGAGGAAGCCGATTCCCTACCCAAACCCTGCCTCTCTAATTGGTTCGACCTGAGATTATGTTGGACGCTCACAGTCGCTCCAGCAATTCCACGCCCACCTTCCAAATGTCTCCTGCTCCAAGCGTTAAGACCATATCGCCCGACCGAAGCTGGGGGAAAACTTCTTCCACCAAGGCCTCCTTTCCCCCCACCCAGGACACAGGCTGGTGCCCCGAAGCCCGAATTTTCTCTGCAAGCATTTCTCCAGAGACCCCAGGAATGGCCTCTTCCCCCGCTGGATAAATATCAGTGACAAACACCACGTCCGCCTGATCAAAAGCCTGGGTGAATTCGTCCACCAGGTCTCTGGTCCGCGTATAGCGGTGAGGTTGGAAAAGGACAAAGAGCCTCCGCTGCCAAGCGGCTTTTGCGGCGGCCAAGGTCACACGGATCTCTGTGGGGTGATGCCCATAGTCATCCAGGACCAGGACCCCGTTTTTCTCGCCTCGAATGTGGAATCGGCGTTCGACTCCCGAGAAGCCAGCTAACCCTGTTCGAATGAAGTCAATTGAAACATCAAGCTCTAGCGCCACGGCAATGGCGGCCAGAGCATTTGAAACGTTGTGGACCCCTGGAATATTCAGCCGAAACGGCCCGAGTTTCTTTCCTCGAAATTGGGCCCGAAAATTCACGACCTGCCCCGCAGGTGAAACATCCGTCGCCAAGACATCCGGAGTCGGGACATCGGAATGGCCATTCAGGCCATAGGTAAGATAACGCTTCAGAACCTTCGGGAGCATGGCTCGGACTCGTACATCATCAGAGCAGAGAATCGCCACGCCATAGAAGGGCACCTTGTTGATAAACTCCAAAAACGCGGCTTCCAAGCGTTCCATCGTTCCATAGTAGTCAAGGTGCTCCCGATCAATATTGGTCACCACCACGATCGAGGGAGAGAGTCTTAGAAAGGATCCATCGCTCTCATCGGCTTCGGCGATTAATAAATCACTTCGGCCCAACCGCGCATGGGTCCCCAGGGCATTGATCTTCCCCCCAACCACAAACGTCGGATCAAGGCCGGCTTGAGCCAGAACCGAGGCCACCAATGAGGTGGTGGTGGTTTTGCCATGGGATCCGGCAATGGCGACGCCGTACTTCAAGCGCATAAGCTCCGCCAGCATTTCCGCCCGAGGAATGACCGGAATTATCCGTTTTCGTGCAGCCACCACCTCGGGGTTCGTGGGCTGAACGGCCGAGGACACGACCACCACTTGGGCTCCTTCAACATTGGCTTCCTCGTGTCCAATAAAAATCCGGCCACCCAGGGTTTCCAGCCGACGGGTCGTGTCGGAATGAGACAAATCGGACCCGGTGACTTTATAGCCAAGCGTGAGCAAGACCTCGGCAATGCCGCCCATTCCACTCCCCCCAATGCCTACCAAATGAATGTGCTGGATTTTTCTGAACATGTGGCAAGAAACCCAACAGGTCCTTCCCTGGCTAGCAGGATGTTGAAAAAGTCCGCCAGCTTTGTTCTCGCGGCGCTTGGAGGCTCGACGTACCGAACAGAGTACGCCTTTCGCCTCCTCGCTTGCTGCGGCCGCGCTGGACGGCCTTTTTGACCATCCTGCGGGCTGTTCTGATGCCGTCCCTGATCTCCTAGAGTGCTGTGCGCCCCTGTGCCAAAAGGGTTTTTCAACAACTGGCTAGGATCAACCGGC
>JACZVJ010000105.1 GCA_022572725.1 Nitrospinota bacterium
GGTGGGTGGCCCCAATCCCTCAACGGCGTGCCCGTTGCTCGCCAACAAATACGTGATAGGCGACCCCGATTCTACCGAAGTCGGGCAGGAAAGGCGACTCAGGGGACGGCGTAGGTAGTGGTGACAGAGTGCGTGACAAAACGAAGAGCCCCACACCCGAAGGCGTGGGGCTCTCCTAGACGGGAAGTTGTGAGCAGGACGGGGGTGGAGGGGACCACGCCCCCCGCACTCCCACAATCGACCAAATCATTCCTATGAGTCAACCATCAATACTGACTCCCATCATTATGGCCACCGCGGACACACCATACCTCTTGCTCCTTCTCTTTTGAAATTACCGTCGCCACGCCAGCAGTGATGCTCACGATCCACGCATTCGTGGGACTATCCGCAGACGTCGTCGCCGACCAAAAGGACGAGTTCCCGATGCCCCCCTGGATTCCGCCAAAGGGATGCCCTTTAGGCAGCATGATACTGCCCGATATCCCCCCGGGATCCACCAGGCTGTTCAGCTCGTGCACCGACGGCAGGCGCCAGCCTTTCCGATCCCCCACCTCGCTTCCCGTGCACTTAAATCGAGCAGATCCCCATTCGTGCGTGTTCGTCAGCGGCGACTGCTGCCACACCACGCCGGTCTCTAAGTCCAACACGGCAGCGAAGAAAAAGTCCGCCAGCACCACAAACCGGTCCGCTGCCGGCAGCACCGTGTCCGACCGGAGGGTATGATTGCCTGCGTCCTCGCCACCCGTATTCAACTCGTCGATCGCCCTCTGAATCGTGTCATGCTGACCCGAAGACTCGTCTAGCCCCCTCTGAATCGCGTCATGCTGACCCGAAGCCTCGTCTAGCCCCCTCTGAATCGCGTCATGCTGACCCGAAGCCTCGTCTAGCCCCCTTTGAATCGCGTCATGCTGCGCCGAAAACTCTTTTTGAAGGTCTTTATGTTTCGGCTTTTTGGCTTCACCTGAGGTAGGACTCAAGAGGACGAAGCCTCCAAGGAGTATCAGAAGCCCAACGATGTGAGAAAAACGTTTGAGTTTTAGCATTGGTGTCCCTCCTTATGGACTGGCTAACCACGCCAATAAAAAGCCTTCCCAGACCGCAATGGCCCAAGAAGGCAAGACAACACCTTCGAATAATGAGAGGTAAAAACTAGGTGGCTCCGACGCCAGACTACCCCGACTCCATATCGCACCTTTGGTGAGAAGATGCTGGAGTGTAAAGGATCACAGCGGAAAAGGAAATCACTCGAAGGAGTAATAGGGGAAGTACGTAGTGGTCAATGAACGGCAGGGGTCGTGGGGGTGCGCCATGAGGAGGAATAGGATACTGGAATGGGGAAAGAATGCGAGGGGGGGGTCGAATTCAGCCCATGAGCCAGGAGCGGAGACACGGCGGGGGCAAGCCGGACCCTCAGCCTCAACGCTCAATTTGACTGGGCGCCTGTCCTGATCTTGCGAGTCAGCGCACGGATCTCCGCTTCCCACTGCGACCGGTCTGACAGTACCAGGGCGCCATGCTTGACGGTCTCAAACTCCGAGAAGCGCTTCCAACCCCTGAGCCCGTTGTAGATGGATTTCGCTTGCTTGATCGTCACACGCGGGTCGTGCCGCCCATGCAACACAAGGGCGGGGCAGCTCACCTGAGAGGCATCTTCAACGGGATTATGATCGAACCCGTTGATTCCTGCGGAAACGCCTCCCCAGAAAACAAGTAGTTCCGCAAAGGGTGTAGCCGGAAGATCCATTGCGTTGAATCGGGCTTTAATCGTCGTCAACAGTCGGTCGAAAGTTGCCTCCAGAACCAGACCGTCTGGAACGACCCCATGTCGCGCGGTCGCGCGAATTGCAGCGGCCCCACCCATCGACTGACCGTAAAGCACAATGGAACTGTCTCTCCAGCGCTGGCGACTGAACTCTACGGCAGCTTTAACGTCAAGAGCCTCACCTATCCCGAGCCGTGTGCCTTGACCAGAAGAACCGCCGTACCCGTAAAAATCTACCAGAAGGACACTGTAGCCCAAATCATGGAGGGCCTTCGCAGTGGGAAGCATGCTGCCCTTGCTTGCGCCGTAGCCGTGGAAGACGAGGAAGAGAATATCCGAGGAACCAGCCGGGATATGCCATGCTTCCAACTCATCGCCTTGCCCGTTAGGGAAGCGATAGAGCGTAAACCGAAGGTCCAGGTCGCGCGGAGTAAGGTTATTCGTCGGACGAGGAAGATCTACCCCCGTGATGAGAACTTTGGCGCGTAGTGGCCAGCTCAACTCTTCCGGCTTCGGGGTCCGTGTTTTCGATTCCGACCAATGGGTCATCGATCTCGCGTGGAAATAGGCAAGCACATTCACGCCGACCACCGCCACTACGACCCCCGCGAGTAACCACTTCGTCCATTGCCGAAGGCGACGTCCCAAATCGTCTCCCGTTCGGTCTAAGGAGAATTAGACTCCCCACATGCCATGTTCATTGACGGTTCGTCGATTGCCCTGCGAACCATACCATGTTCCACGAAGACCAGCCAGCGTCAGGCAGCCGCCCTGCTTACCTGGATGCCAAGCTTTCGCTAGGGTGTAGGGCGACAAGCACCAATGCAGGGAGAACGTGATGGCGGAGCCGAGCTTGAAGGTTGCGAAGTGGACCGATTGGTTCAACCTGCTAGAGCGGCGAATGGGTTCTGGCTTGATACCACAACAGGCGCAAAATGGGATGATCGGTTTTATGAGCCGAGCGAAGGGGAGGCTTGATATGGGCGCTGCTTGGCATGATTGACACCCCGCTGCTCCTTCAGTACTGTTCTGTTTGCCCAAAAAGGTCTTTTAAAATTCCTAATCCTTGATGCGTTCACGTTGGGCCTCCTGTGGTCGAGTCACAGTGAGTGGGCAAAATTCACGGCTCCTCTATATCACTGGATGGCCCAACGTCATTTCCTGTTTTGGACAAGAGTGAATTTACACAGTAAATTGAAAATGGATATTTTTGCCGGACTTAGGTGTAAGATTTAAAAGGAGAACTTATGGAATGGAGAGCAAGTCATATTTTAATTAAAGAAAAAGGGTTAGCCGACGAACTGAGAAAACGTATTAAAAGCGGAGGAAATTTTGGAGCCTTGGCGAAAGAATTTTCTACCTGTCCAAGCAAATCCAAAAGTGGTGATCTTGGGTGGTTTGGTCCAGGCAAAATGGTCAAACCCTTTGAAGAGGCAATCAAACGCATGAGCCATGGAAGTATTAGCCAAGTAGTAAAAACTCAATTTGGTTACCACATTATAAAAAAAACTGGGCAGAAGGATTAATCCAAAAAAGAGGAGAAGGGGGCGCTGTGGAAGGAGGGGCAGGGCCACGAGAAGCGACCAAAAGATTACCCATGGCGTGACACCCCACCGTGGTACTGTGCGTTGAGGTCCATTCATTCACGCACACCACTCTTTCGTCTTCCTGCCCCCGTCATAGTGAACGGCCAACCCTTCCTGAATCAGTAACCTTCCTCACTTCCCCTTCGGCCTCCACTCTGATCCTAAGCATTGGGCCATTGCCAATGGATTCGAGGGAATTTTTAATGGAAGGTTCGGCACATGGACGTCTCTTGTTAGAGGTTCTCTTTGCCTTCCGCCTCCTTTGCTACCGATGCGATTGCTGCATCAGGTGTTTCTGCTAACACTATCTCTTTTTGTTCAAATCCACGTTGTCGCAGGTTATTTCTTCTCCATTCGTTTCCTTTTACACCAATGAAAACGGAAAATCCCAACATGGAAAGATTCATGAGGAGAGCACCGTCCTCGCTCCCTACTTGCGAAAATACTTCTTTAAGGAAAATCATAATAAAAATGAGGCCTATAATGATAAAACAAAGCCCCCACATTTCCTTTACGAATGCCCAAATCCCCGTAAACCAAAATGCTGGCCATGAAAACCCTTCTTTAACTGCCTGGAATCCTTCAACTGGGTGTTTGAATACATGAAATGTTTCCATTTAGGGCTCTTTACATTTCCTGACCTCTTCACCAATCCCCTTTCTCCCCTGCCGTTGTCCCCGTGCTCGTGTAAGCTTCCGAACTTTCTGCTCGACTTCCTGAAGATAGGTTTCCACTTCCTCAGGAGACATGTCCTGTTCTTCAAATATTGTAAGGTGGCCTCGGTGAGCCTATAGGCTTCTTTCTCAAGCTGTTTCTTGCGGTCGGTGTTTTTCGTTGCGAAAGGCAGGAGACGTTTGCTCATGAGCTTCCCTCTCTTTTTGGTGTAACCTCTCTTTCACATCGTCTGCCCCAGAACCCGCTCTGTCAGAACCTTTACGGAATCAATCAACCACTGCCCTTGTACTCGCAACAATCGATACCGCTCCTGTTGCATCTGCTCCCCCACAATCGTCAAGATATGGGCGTTCACCATGACGAGAGCTTGGATACCGGTAATCCCTTCCGAGCGGACTTCACCATCGAGGTATCGCAGTTGCGTCACCGCCAAGGGGGCTTTCTTCGTGCGAACCCATTCCTTCTGGGACCAGCCGTCTCGCAGGTTGATGGTCGTCAGCGTAACAGCGGTGTCAAGGTCTTTCGGGTAGACGGTGATCCAGTGTTGAACGACTTGGCCAGGTGAACTTTCTGAACCAACCGCATTAACGAAAGGTGGGAAGAATAAAACCGCCAAGCAAATGAGAACAAGACCTGCCACTGCTTTCAGGCTTCGCATGGCTCTCCTGTATCAGCACCCTACCTCAGCCTAAACCCCTTGGCTTCAAGCCGTTGAGCCTCGGACAATTGTTCGGGAATCATCACGCCCTCTAACGTTTCTCTGAAGGTGACAGCCTTGGGAAAGCCCTGCTCGGCGGCACGTCTTACCCATAGATGGGCCAAGACGTAATCCTTGGGGAACCCCTTGCCTGCGTAGTACATGCCCCCAAGGTTAAACTGACCTGTCGGATTCGGGCGGGAATTTCACGAACGTCAGCCAGACATCCTCAATGCAGTGGAGGACGAAGAGCCACTGATCGGAACTTACCGGCTTCCTGAAGAAGTAACAGTTCTTGTCGAGGGAATAGGTTTTCACAAGGTCTCTATCCTGAGCTGAGGTAGTCAGCACCACGACGAGAAGGCTTGTGAGCGGCTCATCCTGTTTCATCTCCTCAAGCAGCTCACGCCCGCTCATTCCGGGGAGGTTCAGGTCAAGGAAAATTAAATCTGGCGTTGGCATATCGAGATACGGATACTCGTGGCGGAGATAGGCCAGCGCTTGTTCGCCGTCTTCAACCTGCTGAAGGTTCACTGTGGTGAATTGGCCTACGGCTAAGGCCTCTTTGAGGCAATCAACCTCATTGGGGTCCTCCTCGACCATGAGAATATTTATTTCTTTTTCAATCACGGTATTGTCGTTCTTTGCCCTTTACTGCGTTCAAGGTCCACGGGGCCTTCTTCCGATACCATATCCAGAGCCTCCTTGCCACCGCGTGGGATCATGAGAAATTGTGGCCACAACCCTCGCGCGCATATCGCTTTTTATCAAGCTCCCACGCTTGCCCAAGAAGCAAAGCAGGCCTCTCGGCCCTTTGGTCCTCAAAGAAGGGTTGGGAGGAAAGGTCGTCAACAGCCACTGATGCTAAGGAAGATGCATCGCTAATGCAATCCGAGCTTCTCCACCGTATGAGACATTGCAAGATTCTGCCAGCCATCCCGGTGCTGGCACTCAAAATCCTCGAGCTGTGCCAAGATCCGAAAGCCCACGCAACGAAATTGGCTGACTTGATCGGCCACGACCCAGCCTTCGCCGCCAAATTGCTCAACCTAGCCAACTCAGGCCTCTACGCTCGCATCCCGCATAGGGTAACCAGCCTCTCCCAAGCGGTCACCCTGTTAGGCACGAATGCGGTGGCCATCCTTGCCTTTAGCTTTTCCT
Organism: Nitrospinota bacterium; assembly: GCA_022572725.1. Lineage (GTDB taxonomy): Bacteria > Nitrospirota > Nitrospiria > Nitrospirales > UBA8639 > JACZVJ01. The sequence continues at coordinate 5,885 of JACZVJ010000105.1, forward strand.
TGTACCGACACCTACGTCGAGCGGGAAGTGGGGGGTTTGATCACTCCCAGTTCTGGCGGCGGTCCATCCTGGCAAGTGTAGCTGGCCGGTCTTTGGCCAAATGGGCCAACCTCGCTGATTGTGAGGTAGTCTTTCTCGGAGCACTGCTGCAGGACATTGGCATGTTGGTTCTGAGCGTCACGCTCACCGATGCCTACCACAACCTGATCGTGGAGGCCAATCGGTGCCATGATCGCCTACAAGAATTGGAACGAGAACGCTTCAGTGCTGACCATGCCGAGGTGGGCACCTGGCTCGCCGAGCAGTGGCAGTTACCGGATGGTTTCCAAGCGGCCATCCGAGGCAGTCACAACCCAGGCTGTATCGAGGGGTCCCCAGAACTCCGGCCTATGGTCCACTGTGTGGCACTCTCGGGCCGGTTTGCCGATATTTGGTGTGACCCTGAGACCGAAAAGTCTGCTCGGGAGGCTGCTACTGCTGCAAGCACCCTGTTGGGTATAGAGGGGGAAGCTCTGGACACCATTCTCACCGATGTCGCCGAAGGAGTTCCTCCTGTCTCTGCCTTGTTCGAAATCGATCTGGGGACTCCAGAGGCGATCCGTGGCATACTCCAGACTGCGAAGGACGTGCTCCTCACGACGACTCCCCAGGACACCACGCAGAGCATTCAGGAAAGCTGATCACTACTCCCCGCCTCGCCTCCTTATTACCCGAAAGAAGCTTGCAAAAACACGAGGGGTAGCTCCAAGTACCCTGGCTGGGAGGCCGGTAGGAGTCAACCACAGCCGAAATCCTTGGCACCATTCTTGGCACAAGGGCCGGTAAGGCCCTTCTCGCAGGCTGAAACCCCCTCATTTTGAGACTTGAGACCGCTGATTGGCGCGAGTGACCCTCCGCGGTTCCTTTGGTACTTTTCTGCTCGCCCCAAAAGCCCGTATAATTTTCCTATTCCCTATAAGGGACAGGTTCTTTAACGGTTCAAACTGAATATTTGAATAACCTGTCCCCTTCATACAAGTTTCTGCTTTCCTTGCACACTGATACCAAACATAATGTTCAACACACTAAAGTCCGCGTGTTGAAAACCATGGGGTTTGGTTCTTAAACGCATTTAGAAGAGAGAAGATCATGAGTAAATTTGTTTTTCGTTTTTTAGGAGGCCTTGTCATCGTACTGGGCATAAGCTTCGTTGCTGATATTGCCTATGCCGATATAACCTTTGATTCGTCTACCGGGTTGGTCAAAGCAGACTGTCCGAAAGTAAAAGATACAAAGAAGCCAGATCAGGAACATGGTATAGGATCAACAACAGCAACATGGGTGTACGAAGATGGTTGGTTCGTCACACAAGCCTTCATTGGCACCGTTCACGTACTCGCTGGTTTCAGAGGAGGTGGTCCTGCTGGAGCCGGTGCCGCAACCGGGGGTGGGACCTATATCATCACGGGGTCGATTGATGGTGGCGCAACGTCCTTTTCTCGAGTCATGGCACTGGTAAGCGGCACAACCTGGACAACACCGTGTTGAGCTGCCCATTATTCCCAGTGAACAGTAGGACGGTCGGGATCGTCTTCTACACCATCCACGTTCGATGTTGAATGATTGGCGTGATTGACCCCCCGCGGCCCCTTTGCTACTTTTTTGGTTGACCAAAAAGGGCGTTTCTTGTTCCTATTCCCGACAAGCACGTCGTCTCCACTCTGAGAATCAAAAGAAAACTTGCGCCGGTCGGCTAGCCATTCCTGCAAAGAAGGGTCGTGTTCAGAGCTTGTCCAGACGCACAAATTCTTGATGTCAGCCTCAGGTTGTTGCATATTACCTCCTGCGTGAATCGCCGAAACTCGCAAGAGGCATTTTTTTGACTGACCCCAAATTCAAAAAGCAGATGGCCGTCCTCCTCACCGGCCTGATGGTTTTCTTCCTTATTCTATTGATGCCACAACCGGAGGGGATGACGGTATCCGGGCAACGGCTTTTGGCTGTGGTGATGTTGATGGCCGTCTGGTGGATAGGGGAGGGGACCTCGATCACCGTGACCGCCTTGCTTCCCCTGGTGCTGTTTCCGGCTTTGGGCATCCTGGCCAGCAAGGAAGTTGCGCCCAACTACACCAATCACCTGGTTTTTCTTTTCCTCGGGGGATTCATGATTGCGCTGGCGATGGAGAAATGGAATTTCCATAAACGCATCGCTCTTTGGATCATTTCCCTGATCGGTACCGACTGCCAACGGATCGTTTTGGGATTCATGGTGGCTACGGCCTTTCTTTCTATGTGGATTTCCAATACGGCGACCACGATGATGATGTTGCCGGTGGGCATGGCGGTGGTCCGGCAAATCAGTTCCGAAGCTTCGTTGAACGGCGTGCGGAATGCGGAAAGCAGGAAATCGATTCAGGAGAGCCTGGGGTTGGTGTTGATGCTTGGGTTGGCGTATTCAGCAAGCATTGGCGGCGTGGGAACCTTGATCGGTACGCCCCCCAATATTGTTTTTGCCGGATTCTATAAAAGTCTTTATCCGGAAAATGCCGAGATCACCTTTTTTCAATGGATGGTGATGGCGGTTCCTCTCATCTGTATTTTTCTTCCGCTGGTGTGGGTCTACCTGTGCCGTTTCGTCTCCCCGATTCCCTTAAAGCAGATTGAGTTTGGTCAAAACCAACCCGAGATCATCCAGAACGAACTCAAAGCCCTGGGAAAAATCACCCGCGCGGAACAAATCATCGGCGTTGTTTTCGTCTCCACGGCGTGCTTGTGGATATTCAGAAAATCCATCACCATCGGCTCGTTCGCCATTCCGGGATGGTCCGGTTTGTTTGACCGACCGGAACTCCTGCACGACGCGACCGTTGCTATGGCCATGGGACTTCTGCTTATGCTTTTGCCAGTGAATTTCGGCAAGGGCATGGAGCTGCAGGGAAAGCGGGAGTTCTTCATCCTCGATTGGGGCACGGTGCAGAAGAAAGTCCCTTGGGGAATCCTGTTGCTATTCGGCGGCGGGTTTGCGCTGGCGGCGGGATTCGGGGAAACCGGACTGGATAAATGGATCGGCGAACAACTGACGGGGGTGGCTACGCTTCCGCTTTTCGGAGTTATCCTCATCATTTGTCTGGCGATCACGTTTCTGACTGAACTAACTTCCAACACCGCGACCACCACGATGATACTACCCATCATCGGAGCGACAGCGGTGGCGGCAAGTTTTCATCCCCTTCTGCTGATGATTCCCGCGACCCTTTCCGCATCCTTTGCCTTCATGCTCCCCGTGGCCACACCGCCCAACGCCATCGTGTACAGCAGTGGCTGGGTGACTATTCCCAGGATGTCCCGCGCCGGGGTGGTGTTGAATTTTTTTGGTGCGATTCTGGTGACGACGATGGTTTTGGTTTTTGTCGAGATGGTTTTTCTTTGAAGAAAAGGGGAAAGAATACCCGCAAAGGCAAATAGGATAAAAAGAAAATGAGGAGGAAAAGATTCTAAAGTTGTTGCATAGTTGTCCAGATAAACTTTTTAATTTAAAGGGACCGCTTATACATTAATAGCTTTTGGTTTTTGCAATCGCCACCCTCTTATTTTAAGGGGTTGGCTCATATCAAGCCCGTCAAATTTTGCGAAAACTCTTGGAAGGGAAATTGAATTGTACGCCGGTGAGAGAGGAAGGATCGAAGGGCTATCAGGTTAGCGGGAAAGGGTCGTATCAACGACTCTTACCCGCCTCTCTGGTATTACCTACGAAGGTGGCGTCCCCAACGGGATTTGAGGCTCTTTGCACTGTTAAATTTCAAGGGGTTATACACGCTGCCTAATAACACTCCTCGATTCTATATTGCAACCTAAAAGTTCTACCTAGAGCCGTTTACATGTTACCTCACGGTAACGAAGGGGTCCGGGTGGTTTGGGCATACCCATCCCCCGCCTAGCGGTTGCAATACCTCCGTGCCTTTCTCTCGACGGGGAAAACGAGACTACGTATAATTATGTATTAGCGCTGTGACCACTTGTGTAGGGCAAGGTGAGGCAGCGCGGCGTCTGTGGCAGAGCTTCTGTGACTACGCGGGTGGGCGGAGTTCCCGTTCTAACCTCTCCTGCCGTGGCACACAGCGTTTGACTTCTTGCACGAACTAGGGGTAGGGGGGGTAGT
>JACZVJ010000209.1 GCA_022572725.1 Nitrospinota bacterium
GTTCTCTGGATTCCCGCTCCCCGCTTTCGCGGGGACAAGCTTCGCGGGAATGACGACTGTTTACGACGGCATCAAACTTCATACATATTTAAGTTAGCCCTTTTCCCCAGGGGGGTGAGGGGCTATTTTTTTTAAAAGACGAAATAAAGAAACCATACGATTTACCATCTCTCGAAAGGGGAATTCGTTAGCGCCCTATCAATACAATTCCGGCTGTGCTCTTGTGGCAGTAATACCGGTTACACCTCCATTGGACTTCATGGCTAAGTATAAAATTGGTTTCGTTGGCTTCCTTAGGCGACTAAGGGAATTGAAGAAAGACCCGTCACCGGTTATTGATTGCCAATCACGACAAGAGAGGCTATAGCTGTGGCGGAACTAGCGAGCACGCTGGCGATGGATGTCCAAAGCGTCAATATCTGGGTTTTGGGTTTAATTTTAGCGGGCACGACGATCGTGTCACCTGGGTCCACTTCCCTAAGACTCATGTAGGCAGCCTCAGTCGACCCATTGGCCTGGAGAATATAAACATCATCCTCGTCAGCATCAGCGGAAAATCCTCCTGCTCTGAAAATGTAGTCTTCCACAGAGAGTCCGTCATGGTGCAACACACTAACCGGATTCCTCACGGCCCCTACGATCGTGACCGTTTCGGGGCGCTGAGGGACGGTAATCCAATCTCCATCCTCCAAAAGAATATCATCCAGACTCCCCACCAATTTGTCTAGCGATGTCAAGTTGACCACAACTCGCCCCACCTCAAGGAGGTTGGCTTTAGATTGGAGATTCCTTAACATAATGTCGAGGGCTCCCCCCTGACCACCCTCGGATCCAGCAGCAAAATTGGCAGCCTCTGTCACAAGCAATTGCTTTTGTTCTTCTTTAAACCTCTCAAGCTTTTTAGATTCAGACTTAAGGAGAGAAGGCCGGATCAGAATAAGACCGAAGGGATAGGCATCTTCTGTAAACCCACCAGCACGTTTAAGGACCGAAGATAGGCGTTCCCCGCCGCCAATTGAAAATTCCCCAGGCCGCTTCACTTCCCCCTCTACCGTTACCAATTTGGGAGGTTTAGCCTGAGATCTGACGACGATTTCATCCAACCGTTGTAACTCGAGATTATCTTCTTCCTGGCCTTGAAATAACCTAACCAAGCTAATTGGGATGACAGAACGCTGATAGGTGACTGGGTGCGTCCTTATAAGTTCTCCCTCATCCCAAAAGGCGTCAACAAGCATCTGACTAGGGCGCAAAATGTCACTCAACCGCATTCCCGGCCTAAATGGGTACAGTCCAGGATTTCTGACAGCCCCGGCGAGAATGATGGAATTATCAAATTGACTGGGAATCTCCGCAATGCGAATAAAATCCCCATCGTGAACTAAGACACCGCTTTTTCCACTTTTGGCATTATTTTCCCCATCCAGAGAAACGCCGTGAAGCAAACTTTTGCCATTTTGAATCTTGGTTGAATCATGAGAAGAAACAACAGGCACATCGAGGATTATGCGCCCTTCTCCCGGGACCACGCGAAAAATTTGCACATGATTTCGATCAGCGGCCGGGGTCAGACCTCCGGCTAAATTTATCATATCATTGAGAGTAGTTTTCCCCTTCAACTCGTAAATAGCCGGCCGCTTCACAGGCCCGCTAATGGCGGCAAAAGGTCCAATGGGTGGTACGAACACCGTGTCCCCCGAACGTAACCGGATATCCTGCCTCCGGTCACCCTCGAGGAAAAACTGATAGAAGTCCACCTCAACGCTGGATCCACCCCGAACAACCTTAATGTTTCGCAAAGACCCCTTGGTGGAAGGCCCACAACCAGCATACAGCGCGTGGGATACTGTGGCGAGTGACCCCATTTCATAAGCACCAGGCCTCACCACCTCACCCACGACATACACGCTAATGGTCCGTAGCCGAGCCATGGAGATATGAAATTCGTAGCGCTTGAGTACCTTATTGAGCCGAGCTTTTACAGCCCGATTCACTTGGGAAAAAGTCAACCCTACTATCGGTATTGAACCGACATTGGGAAGGAAAATAGTTCCATCCCGTTTCACTTGGGTAATGAACGATTGATTCCACCGTGGATCTGGTACATTCCAAATATTGACTGTAAGGGTATCTTGAGGCCCAAGGACATAATCTGGCCCAACTGGGACATCTGTAATGGTAGGCACTCTTGGAAAGGGTATTTTGAAAAAATCGTATCCAAACTGCTCAAGGGATTCTTCACCTTCACCGCTACTGGAAACAAAAGACTGATAAAAGGACTTCTCACCCGTGAGTTTCTGAAACGATCCAGCAATCACCTTGTTACCATTAATGTCCCCAATGCCCTCAGAGCCACCATAGACCTGAGGCGAACTAGAAAGGGGTACCCAGTACTGACCATCATGAAGGAGTATGGCCCCCTTACCATCGTTGCCTGGAAGGCCTCCAGGTGTTCCGGGTAGTTGATTCCTCCGAACCTTCATGGGGAAACCCTGGTTTCCCCGTACGTTTGGAAATGCCTTTTGAAAATTATATTGGGCTTGTCCCTGCAATTGCCTTTCG
>JACZVJ010000025.1 GCA_022572725.1 Nitrospinota bacterium
TACTGGTTTTCCCAACGATAATTCGGAGATATACGATTCCGTTGGGCCAGATTGGTTTCTCTGGCTTCTAGGAAAGATCGGTGGAAATACAGGAAACTTTACAGGTTTCTGGAGCAAGAGGGTCATCCCTCATTCAAAGGAATAGTAAGCCTGGGCAAGTATTGTGCTCAGGTTGTGATCAACCAAATCACTTTGCAGCCGATTCAAGTCTATTCCAGCCAAATTAGGTTTAGTAACTAGAGCTTTGATGAAGTTGGCTTTGGTGAGTTGGAGTTGGGTGAAATAAGGGGTCAGAAACGGTTTCGTAAACCCCGGGTCAGAGACCTATGTCAATTAAAATGCAAGCCTGGCGGGTCCGCAAAACATCTCTTTAATGGACAGCCTTAACCCCTTCCCGAAACCCCGAATTTTCAGACATTTTCGAAGACCCCATTTTGACAGGATTTATGGACAATGGATTTTAAGTCCAAGAGGGGTATTTGCCCGTTTGAGCCTACAAAGGAGATCTTAGAGAACTCAGAGAGCCACCCTCCGCAAACGTAAGGCGTTGGCAATCACCGACACCGAGCTGAAGGTCATGACCACACTGGCAATGATGGGGCCGACGGAAAAAGGGACCTTCTGATTGTATGGGTAGGACTTGTAGAAAGAAGCCGAGGAATCCGAATTTCTGCTCTAGAAATTTCCTATTTGTCGGAATGACCGAGATCTTTTCCCGGGGCAATACGGTCTCGAATCAATTGCTTTAACTCCTTCGACTCCGGGAAGTGCCCTCGCTCCTGGCGAGACCAGATCGTTTCTCCCTGAACCCGCACCTCAAACACCCCACCGGTTCCCGGGACCAAAGCTACTTCTCCCAACTCCGACTCAAACGTGGTCAACAACTCTTGAGCCATCCACGCCGCCCGTAACAGCCAGCGACATTGGGTGCAATATTCGATTTCCACGCGTGGTCGATTGCTCATAGTGCACTACCCTTTTGTTGTTTCCGATCCGCCTTCCGGCGCTGGCCAGACTAGTCAGCTTTTCTGAACAAGAGAGGGCGACCTGAAGGCCGCCACCATTGATTCTTGCTCTTTCCGCCCTACGGATTCTTGTCCAACCTCCAGGTTAATATGGTGGCCGGCTGTTGCTGAGGCACAGATCGACCAGGTCGTCCAGACGCGCGGTCCCGGCACACATCACGGTGTCCGCGCCACCCCAGTAAATCTTTACGCCGCCGTCGTCATCCGCGACCGCACCGCAGGTAAAGACGACGTTGTGGACGTAGCCCGTGATCTCCCAGGGATCCTCTGGGGCCAGCACCCATTCGTCTGAGACGCCGATAATCTTCGCGGGGTTGGCGAGATCATGCAGCGCCACGCCGAGGCGATAGACCGCCCCGTCCATGGTCTCGAATACCCCGTGGTAGATGCTGAGCCAGCCGCGCTCAGTGCGAATCGGGGGCGCACCGGGACCGATCTTCGACTCGTCCCAGTGATAGGGCACCGGTTTCATCACCACCTCGGAATCGCCCCAGTGCACCAGGTCCGGCGACCATGACAGCCACACGGACCAGGGGCTGATCTCCGAATGGGGACGGTCCAGGCGGGCGTAACGGCCATTGAACCGCTCTGGGAAGATGACGATGTTGCGCATGTCCGCCTGCGTGATCAGTGCAACCCGCTCGACGGATCGAAAGTCCCGGGTCCTCGCCAGCCCGATACGCACACCGTGGCGTGAATAGGCGCTGTAGGTAATCAGGTATTCCCCGTCAATACACGAGACTCTGGGATCCTCTACTCCGAAGGCCTCGTATTCTGCAAATGCTCCTTCTGTCGACGGAATCATGAATGGTTCCGTTCCGGCCGTGAACTTGAACCCATCTTCACTCTCGGCGATCCCGATGATCGACCGACCACTGCGCAGGTGGGATCGAAACAGCATGATGTAGCGCCCGTCGTGCCGTGCGATGCCGGCGTTGTGCACGGTCTCCACCGGATAGGGGATATCGTCCCTGGTGAGGATCGGGTTGGTCGGGCAGCGTTTGATCACCGGCCGAGTGTTACCAATGTTACGGGGAGCGGCCATAGTCGTCCTCCAACCGAATAATGTCGTCTTCTCCGAAATAGTCCCCCATCTGGACTTCTACAAAGACCAGCGGGATGTTGCCAGGGTTCATGATTCTGTGTACCGCACCCTTGGGTATGTCCACGGACTGCCCCGGCTTGAGCAGGGTCTCCTGTTCCCCGACCGTGACCAGGGCCACGCCGCTGACCACGGTCCAGTGCTCTGCACGGTGCCGGTGCTTCTGGAGACTCAGCCGCTTGCCCGGCTGGACGATGATCTCTTTGACCTTGTGATCGTCACGTTCGAGGAGGTTTTCGTAATGTCCCCACGGTCGGTGGTTCTCCCGGTCGTCGAGAATCCTCTGGTAGACGTCCAGGTATCGACGCGCCATGTGCTGGCAGGTGAAGCGTTCCTCCACCTCGTCCCGGCAGGCGCGCCGGTCGAGTGAGTCAATCCTGCCCACCGCATGAACGGCTGCGTTCACATCTGCCACGATAAATCCCGTGCCGCCGTCGCGAATGAGTTCCGACATTGACCCACGCCCAAATGCGATCACCGGCGTGCCACAGGCCATGGACTCGACCACGCTCAGTCCGAAGGGCTCGTCGAAGTGGATCAGGTGCAACAACGCCAGCGCACCGCCCAGAACCTCTTGTCTTTTTTCCGGCCCGACGGAGCCGATGTATTTCACACCGGATCCATCGATGTGCGGCTCAACGTGTTCCTTGAAGTACACCTCGTCGTGCACGATTCCCGCGATCACGAGCGGGATGCCAGTCCTGCGCGCCACCTCAATGGCTTCGTGGACACCCTTGTCGGGGTGGATGCGCCCGAAGAACAACAGGTAGCTTCCTGCATTTTCCCGATAGGGAAATTGGGCAAGATCGATGCCATGATGGATGGTTGCGATATAACCGAGTTCACGACACTTGTCGGCCTCACTGATAGCCACGTAGTATGTCCGCTTGCTGTACTTTTGATAAACTGGCAAAATTGACGACGAAGAGAATCCATGTATGGTCGTGACGATCGGTGTATCGGTAAAACCACTGTAACTGAGCGGCAAAAAATCGAACTGGTTGTGAATCAGATCGAATTCATCCGCTCGCCTGAATACCTCTGCTATATGCAGGCACTCCCATACCTTTGGATTGATCGAGGGGTCTTCTGAGTAGGGTCGTTCGCACACCCAGGCGAGTGTGCCACGGGTGAGGGAATCCCCGGTCGCAAACAGTGTCACATCTACACCCATCGCCACCAACTGTTCCGTCAGGAGGCTGACCACGTTTTCCCAAGGCCCATAATGATGCGGTGGTGTACGCCAGGACAGGGGACTTAACATCGCAATCTTCATGAAGGACCTACCTGCAAGACTCCTATACGCGGTGAGGTGGTGTTGTTAATAATCAGGAACAACTGTCCGACATAGTAACACGATGAGTTGGGCGGCCGACGGGAGAAGGAAACCCATGCCTGGTATCGGATGGGAACAACCACACGTTCCTGCACTATTGGATTGGCCAGGCATGTCGCCGGTGATGCCGTTGAAGGCCATCGTGCCTTGCAAAGAAAATGTTCATCGTATCATTAATTCAACTATTATACAGTGCGGATTGCAATGCAAGCTGCATCAGATGGAGAGGCCTCGTTCCGGGTTGACACAGGGATGATGGAAACCAAACCTATCCCCCCCACTCTCCTTGCACGGCGCAAGGCGATCGTGATGAATGTGAAGATGGGCCGCGTCATTACCCGACCCTATTTGCCTGTCGGTGAAGGACGTATCCGAAACGTCATCAACCGGGTGTTGAACCTGGACGAGGACCAGGCGTGTACGATACTGGAAACCATCTTCCATGATTTCTCCCACCGTCACCGGGACTTCAGGGAGACGTTGGAGCGAAATTTCGAAAGAGTGGTCGGCTATATACCGGGTGTCGACAACCTGTCGAAACAACGGCGGCTTTTGATCGGCGCGTACTTTACCGCGGAATACTCTGTGGAGGCGGCGGCGTTGTTCAATCCCTCCATTGTGCGGTTTCCGAGTCAAGAAACGGATCCTGAAGGATCCTGCCGTTTCATTATGAGCTTCCGTGCCACCGGTGAAGGGCACATCTCATCCATCGAGTTTCGCAGCGGAATTATCGATACGAACAACGATATCTACTTCGATCCCCTGAGCGACTATGTCGAAACTCCCGACATCCATCCCAATCCAAGCTATGACCGGCACCAGTTCCGGCTGAAACTCCAGGAAATGGGGGCGAGTAACCAGGTGACACAATGGCTCCTCAGCGAACTGTCGGACAAATTCACCTTCCACGACCTCCAGGGAAAGATCGCCGAACTCTGGAGCATCGACCATTTCACACCACAGGAGAAAGCGGGTGGCATCGAAATGGCGATGTGGCTGGCGCAATCCAATTACCAGATCTTCTTTCGCAAGGAGCATCCGGTTTCCGAGCGGGTGATCTTTCCCGTGTCGGAATCCGAGCGCAAGGGAATCGAGGATGCCCGTTTCGTGCGTTTCGTTGATAATGACGGCACCGTGACCTACTACGCCACCTATACCGCGTACAACGGAGAGACGATCCTGCCGCACCTCATTGAGACTGGAGACTTCTGCTCATTCAAGGTCACGACACTGAACGGAACACAGGCGCAGGACAAAGGAATGGCCCTGTTCCCGAGAAAGATCCGGGGACAGTACGCCATGCTGTCGCGCCAGGGTGGAGAGAACAACATGATCATGTTCTCGGACAATCTGTACTTCTGGGAGAAGGCCCAAATTTTGCAAGAGCCTACGTTTCCATACGAATTCTTACAAATGGGGAACTGCGGCTCTCCCATCGAGACGCCTGAGGGTTGGCTGGTTTTGACCCACGGGGTTGGCCCGATGCGGACATACAGCATCGGAATCGAGTTGCTGGACCTGGAAGATCCGACCCGGATAATCAGCCGGATCAAAGAGCCGATCCTGGTGCCGAACGAACATGACCGTGAGGGGTACGTCCCTAACGTGGTGTACAGTTGCGGTGCAATAATCTACCAGGACGAATTGATCATCCCGTACGCCTCGGGCGACCAGCGCTGCGGCATAGCGACTCTGCCGGTACCGCAGGTGATGGCCAGGCTGGCACAGAATTCCACCGATCCCATCCCGATGACAGCCCCATAGGCAGTTGGGGTCACATCGATTTCTACGACGCCTCGCGGGCCTCCAATTGGGTAGGCTCTCCTTCCTGTGTGACACGATCCAAGCCGCGGTGGTTGTAAGCGGTGAGCAGCGCCATGAGCCAGCAAAGAGAGGACTCTGCCCCCTGATTTTCATTCGCGCCATGCGCTTCCAGTCCATCCCGGCAACCCCCGGTGGAGTGGTCGTAGAGCGGAACCCTCAGGTCGTTCTCCCCTTGGTACCAGTTGAGACACCGGTAAGCCTCAGTGATCCAATCCTCGTCCCGCGTGCAGTTGAATGCCTCAATGCAGGCGTCCACCATCGCTGCCGCCTCGATGGGCTGTTGATCGAAACGCGCCTTTTCGCCGTCCCTGGCAAACCACCCCTGGTTGCCGATAGCGGTGAAATGGCGGCCTATCTCATCGGTCTGAACCTTCTTCAGCCAATCGAGCGCACGCAGACCCATCTCTAGCATTTCGTGGTCTGGAAGCCATTGCCCGGAAAGCAGCAAAGCCTGTGGCAGCCGGGCGTTGTCGTAGGTCAGGATATCCTCACACCAGGGCCAGTCTTCGGTGGCGGAATCCCTGAACTGTTCCATGAGCCGGTCGGAGAGTATCTTGCGCATCCTTCTCGCCCGACTGTCCCCACTGTAGCGGCAAAGATACGCATGAATACCGATGATGGCGAAGGCGATCGCCCGCGGGTGTGTGAAATGTTCGGTGGTCCCCAGCGCACGATGGAACAGGTCTACCGCAAAACCCACCTGTCCCTTATCCCGATCCAAAGCCACCGCGACGCCCAGCCCCCACACCGCGCGACCGTGGGAATCCTCCGAGCCTGCTTCCTCGAGCCAGCGATGATCAAAGGACATGAAGTTGCGGAACCGGCCAGTCTGATCATTGAAGGCATGGCCCAGAAAACTCAGGTACACGGTGGCAAGGTCGCTCAGCGAGGAATTCAAAGGTTGGAGGCCCTGTGCCATGACGGCGACAATCAACGCACGGGCATTGTCGTCCACGCAATAGCCGTGCGTCCGGTCTGGAACCGTGTACTTGGAGTGCTGAAGAATGCCCGTTCCATCGGTCATCCGGCGCACATGGTCCAGCTTGATCTCTGGTAGCCGTTGCTGGCGTAGTCCGAGGGTCTCCAGTCTCCGTACGGGTACGATCTTCCGCAATCGCTGGCGTTTGGCTTCCACGAAGGCCTCGAGATAGCGGCGGCCTACGTTGCTCCAGACCATTCTTCGACCGTAGTCATAGGCTCTCTTCTGTATGGCGCGGAGCTCGTCGGGATGGTCCAGGAGGTCGATAACCTCCCGTGCGAGGTGAACGTGATCTCGGAACGGAACCAACCTGCCCCGACCGTCGGCGAGCAGCTCTTGAGCGTGCCAGTAAGGTGTGGAGACCACTGCTTTGCCCATCCCAAACGCATAGGCGAGCGAACCGGATATAATCTGCGCCTCGTTCAGGTACGGGGTGACATAAATATCTGCAGCCCCAATAAACTCCCGCAGGTCCTCGTCGGCCATGAAACGGTCGTGGAAGACAATGTGGTCCGCGACACCGAGCTTTTTCGCGCGCAGGTGAAGGCCGATTCGGTAGTCCTCCCCCTGTTCTGCCTTGAGGTGCGGATGGGTGGCGCCTACAACCAAGTAAATGACCTGTGGGTGGGCCTTCAGAATCTCCGGCAGGGCATCGATCACCGCCTCAATGCCCTTCCCCGGTGAAAGCAGGCCGGATGTCAGGATGACTCTCCTTCCCAATACGCTGAACTTTTCCTTGTAGGCGTCGGATCCAACGAACGGGACGTCAGGAATGCCATGGTGAATCAGGATAATTTTCTCCTCCGGCACCTTGTAGATCTCGCGTAGGAATTCGATTGACCGTTCACTCATTACAACCAGCCGGTCGGAGAATTCGGAGAGTTGCATCATGATGTGCCGGTCCTGAAGGGTCGGATCCTTCAGGATCGTGTGCAAAGTCGTCACGACGGGGATCTTGAGGTCGCGCAACAGCTCGATGATGAAGCTGCCCCGCTGGCCGCCGAATATGCCGTATTCATGCTGGAGACAGATCACGTCCACCTGGTTGAGGTTGAGCAGATCAGCCGCCAGGCTATATTCGCTCAGGAGGCTCTGATTGACCTCGAACCGCACCTGAGACGGATAGGGATAGCCTTCAGGCCGGTCGTTCATCGCGACCACCCAACAAATTTTGTCCGGTGCATTCAGGGCGATGGAGTCAAGAAGATGCGAGGTGAACGTGGCGATGCCACACTGCCTGGGGAGGTAGTTGCCGATGAGAACGACGTCCTTAAGTGTCTCCCATTCCGGCGGTGAGTCTGTCGTACTGAGAGATTCCATTGATGCCATTTTTGACTGAAAACGTTGTGCAGGTGTGTGAACGATTGGACCTTGATACGCGAGTAGCCGAAGGCCACCGAAACTGTGTACCGTAGGTGGCCCTGGCAGCCTCTATTGTACATGATTTCAAGGTGATTGACCTATCCGAGTATCTCATGTGTGCAGGCGGGGCCTGATCAACTTATCGACCGGAAGGCCTTGTGTCCCTGTCAGTGGCGAATTACGAATTCTCCTGTAAAAACAATCGCTTGAGCAGCATGATTCCCGATGGTAGTGGGTTCTTGCCAGAGAAGACACAAATCTACACACTCATTTCAATATCCAGACGGAGGCCTAATGAACAACGCCATTCCCCTAAAAGAAGCACGCCAAAAGTTTTCCAGGTTGGTTGACCGGGCAGATCGGCAATCGGAAAGGTTTGTGGTCACCAAAAATGGGACTCCCAGAGCTGTGCTTATGAGTGCAGAGGAATGTGAAAGTTGGGTAGAAAGCTTGGAATTGATGCCCAACCCCAAAGCCGTCAAAACTTTGGAGCAAGGATTAAAGGAAGCCAAATCTAGAAAGGTGGCATCATTTAAAGAAGTGTTTGGCGAAGAGCTGTGAGAAAAGTCTGGCTCACTCCTTTGGCCTAAATAGCCCTCAAGACCTTCGAGCCAAACACCCTCCCGAAAATCAAAGAAGCCCTCCGGCACCTCGCCCAACACCCGCTGGAGGGAAAACCACCCAAAGGATTTAAAAAAGATACGGTATGGTCTTACCGGGGGTGGCCTTACCGCATTCTCTACCGACTTATAGGGACTGAATGACTCGATGGCTTAGCGGTCGAACACCGGAAGGATGTGTATCGCTAAAATGAGGCCCTTTACAGGGTGGTGCCGTGCATGCGGGCAAAGAGTTCCCAATCGAAGGGTTTAGGAGTCAGGGCATGAAGAGGCACAGCCTCAATGTTCCCTGAATCTCGGTAGGCCAACATGCAGCCGATTACCTGTTGAGGCTGCTCAACCAGGCGCTTGATGACTTCGTACGCGAGGTGCTGAGCCATAGCCTTGTCCGTTGGGGTTGGAGGGGCCCCCCGTAAGGTATGACCTAGAATCGTGGCTTTTGTGGCCACGGGAAGTGGATAATGCGCAGTTTTCTTTTGACGATCACACTGCCACTGGACAAGCCTGTTGGCCACATACTGGGTCAGGCCGTGGGTTCCACCTTCCGGGTGGTGCCGATGAGGAGTCCGCTCTGCCACGATAAAAATATGGCTTTTGTTTGGGACCCCCAAGGTTTGGGTTAAATTCCCAAGGATAAACTCCTCAATATAACTATCCGGATCAGGATGTTCGTTGACCAAAAGCCCTTCAGCTCTTGCCTGGTAGGCACAGGTCAGCGCGAGGTGGCCAGATCCCGCGCCCATCACCTCGACGAAAAACACGGTTCCCATAGCCGCACTGGTGGCTTTGAGCGACTCGATTGATTGATTGGCTAACGCGACAGCTGAATGGAGTCCGAGCGAAGTGGTGCCAGCGATGTTGTCATCAATCGTGCCAGGGACTCCCACAACCTGGACACCATACCGTTCATAAATGGCACGAGCACCCCGAAGGCTCCCGTCTCCTCCAAGGACCACTAAGGCCCCATCCTCCAGGTAAGGTTTGAGGTGGTGAATCGCCGCTTGTTGGACCTCTTCATCTTTAAAATCTTCGAATCGGCTGCTTCCGATGGGGCTGCTGGCGTGGTTGCTCATCCCCCGGGAATCGTGCTCGGAAACTGGCTCAATCCAATTATTGGCCAAGCCGAGAAAGCCGTGCTGAACAAAGAACACCTCGATGCCTAGACGGTTCCCGGTCACACGAAGTTCTTTTAAGGCCGCCCCGGCCCCGGCAAAATCGCCACCGGAGACCAAGGCCACGAGCCTCCGAATTTGACCAGGTTTAAGGGTCACACGGGCCTGACGATCCTGTTCCACAGTTATCCAGGCATCCCGTACCACCTTTTCCCGCTCTGAAAGCCCGACGGCAGTGGAGTACCCGGACAACTGCCCATGCTCAAAGGTCAAAAGGACCACGTTATCCTGCCCTTCTTTGTATCCACTGAATTCAGCAAAGGCTTCATGGAAAGGCCGTGGGTCCAGATAGATGATCAAGGCCCGCAAAGTGGAACTATGGGTGTAGAGACAGAGGACCTTGCCCTGGTGCGCCACACCCAACTGATGAAACCCGTCGATGACATTCATATACAGTTCAAAGAAAGAGTGACCACCGGGGTAACTGTAGAGGGGGTGCTGGATGAGTCGCTTGGCGGTGCTGGCCTCCACTCCAAAGGCCTTGGCAGCTTCCTCGATTTCGGCTGTTTTATCGATCCCCGTGGCCCATCCAAAATCCTGGGATTCCAAAGCACACTCCGCTTCGGGCCGAGTGACCTTGACCAACCCTGGAGCAATAGCAGCGATAACCCGTTCAAAGAGTTGTCGAGTATTGGGACTTTTACTGACCAGATGAATGAAGGTTTGCGGGTCAAGGTAATTACTTAATTGAAGGTAATCTAACTGATGCTCCACTATCCCTAGCATTCGAGCCAGTCCGGCACCAATCGAATCCGCCTTGGGAAATCCCCGTTCTGGATCAAGGTAATTCGCGAGCCGGCACCCCACCCGATGCGTCTTGCTTTCCACTCGAGAGATGCCGTGTCGCATGGTGAATAACAGGGTCCGGTTAGCCAAATCACGGGGCATGAGCCAAAACCGATCCTCTCCCATGTTGAGGACCGTTCGACTCTCCGTGAGCTGCGGGGTCAGATGTTGGCGGGGCACGATCGCCTCGGGACGGCGGCGTGTCGGTTTCCGAATAGCACCAATTGGGGCTCGCAATATCGGAGACAGTTCCCCTCGGGCAAGGAGTTGGTTCCAGGCCGCGAAAAATACCAACTCGTCTCCCCCGCAGTCCTCTCTTATAAGAGCGCTGCGGAGACCACGATACGTTTTGGCATCGGGTAGCCCGGCTTGCGCGCGTTGGACAAAAGCCTTGATCGCTTCTGTAGCCTGGGGCACTCGACTCGATCGGGTTGGGTCTTTTATGACAGGGGTAGGAACTTCAAACCCATCAACATGCGGTCGTTGGGCAAGGGCTTCTCCATAGGCCAGAAGGCCCTTCACCGTGACAAAATCAAGCGTTCCCACTTCGGGGCTCATTCCTCACCTTTTTGGTGCATTGAAGATGTGCCCATGAAAAAAGCTTTGGCGAGGATATGAAGATCACACTCGCAACGTATTTTACTAAACTTGTCGGTTAGATGGGATATAGAATTCATGCCCGCCGATAGTGGCAACCTTCTGACTGACCTTGGCCCAGTAGGGAGTCCTGACCAGATTGGGGTTATAAAAAAGAACCGCCCCATCCACGATCTTTCTTCCATCCTGGACAAGTCGCCAAGCCAATAAGCTGTCCCGCATCTCCTTATTTCTGAGATCGAATCGCACCTGATGGGGGCTTTTAAAATTCCAAGGTTGGAATTGTCTGGGTTTCAAGACGGTTCCTTTAATCGTTCCATCGCTTTGATACCGTAGCTTCATTCTATTCCTGATGACGGCAGCCACCGCCAGCTTGCCTGCGAAACTCTCTCCCCTCGCTTCAAGATACACGGTTAGGGCGGCAAGGGTCTCTTCAGAAAACATCGGTTGGTCTCCCCAAAGGCCTGCGAAATTTCCAATGGAGAGTGGCATTCCAACGACTCCGGCCCTGGCATGAACGGGTATCAGAGGGCTTGCGGTCATGCCGGGCATAAGGAGAACCGAAAGAAATCCCACCATGCTGATGGCCATTCCAACTCTCAGATGTTTGCTCATGACGGAGATTCCCCCTCTATTCATCCTCGCCAAATGTCCTCCCTATGAATAAAAATCCTTGTCAGGACATGCCCTCAAAAGATTCCCCATGCAGCCCAGGCCAGCCACACCTCCCAATTGGCTTCGGGAAAGAAGAACTTTGCTCGTTCCCTGTCTATGGAATCCGGAATTCAACACGAGATTGGCTGGAACCTGTTTCAGTTAGGGAGACTTTTAGCAGCTTGCGAGCAATCGACCAGGGTCTGGCACCCAGAGATCATGAAGTCTGAGCCAAGACCTGCTTTTCTGCCTCGAGCCAGTCGCCCTCGTGATATCCGTGCTGGAATCCCCGTTGCGCATACAGATCATAGGCACACTGGGCAATGAGCCCTTGCACCTCCGTAGGGACTGGGGCACGATGTCCGGAAGTGGGCTCACTCTTATTCACATCCCCAACCGGGATAGCCGAGTTCGAGGTGGCACCGGGATTTTTCTTCTTGGGAGAAGAAGGTTTCTTGACTCTGGGAGCAGCATCAAGTGCTGTGTTTTCTTCACGCTCAGATTTTCTCGTAGATTTTTTTATCATTTCCCACCACCAAACTTTCATGTTGTAGTCTGCCTCCACCTCTTAACAAGTGGCTGAAGAAGCCACCGGGAACACTCGGGGAAAGGCTGGCCCACCACCTTTGGGGGTTCACCCCTTCTGATGATGGTCCGCCTTCCTGGACCTTGATCTAGTTGATAAATCCTATCGCCAGCCCACCTCAGCCCTATCTTGTCTGGGCGCCTGAGGCCTGGCCTCGTTGACCAACAACGAGCGTCCACCTAGTTCAGTACCATTCAGTTCGGCAATTGCGGCTACGGCTTCCTGGCCATTGGACATTTCCACAAAACCGAAGCCACGTGAGCGGCCAGACAATTTGTCCGTTATCACACGTGCTGACTCAACGGTCCCGTACTCGTCAAACAAGCCCTTCAACTCCTGGTCAGTCGTGGAAAAGGGCAAACCACCCACATAGATCTTTGAAGTCATAGACTTCCTCCTTGAATTGGAATTGTGACTAAAATTGGAGAACAGTCGAAAGGAAGAAACAGACCGAAGGCGAGAAAACCGTAGCGGCTGAGATCAACTTCCGATCAAATCAACATTCCCCCAAAAACACCGACTCCTGACAGCCTTGGATGAGTGATGGTCAAAATCCAAGGCACAAACGAGGTCGGACTATACATGAAGCCTTTCGTAACATGCAATAAAAAAAATGTGAATTTCTGAAAAGGCCGTGGAATTTAGGGGACGGCCCTAAGCTTCTAGGACTAATGTCCTACCTTAAAACTTGGAGATTGGGCAATCCGGACCCTCGCATTAAGGACTTTCTAGCTACCGGACTCCTTTTCCGGAATTTCACCTGACGGAATTTCCCTTCCCGTTTTCGGATCATAGGAATAGAAAATGGGGCTGAAGTCTTTTTTCCCCACCAATACACACACCCAGCCCGGCCCCCAGCTATGTACTTGACAAGCCGAATGGCCAGGGAAAACAAGGTTGCAGTGCGAGCTAGTAAGTCAATACTCATGCCTGACCCCATATTTTTAATACTCATGCCTGACCCCATATTTTTCAGGAGAAAATTGAGGTGGGGAATTTCGTTCATGGCACCACCTGACTATTGCTTCAGCTGAACGCTCCCCCCCTTCCCTAGCAAAAAAGGACAAGGCAAGCCTCATGGGATATCTCGAATTTGAATCGAATCGACCCGTTGTTGAGCCAAGACGTCTGAGATAATCACGACTTTTTCCCCTGTGTGGAAATGTTCACGTTGTTTTAAAATCCTAAATGCGGTTTGCAACGTTTTTTCAGGGTCTGAGCTAAAACTGATCCGGAACGGATACACCCCTCGATTGAGGGTCATGGTCCGACGTGATTGACTCATGTTGGTAAAGGCATAAATGTTCGTGGAAAAAGGACGACAATTTGAGACAAAATCGGCCATGATGCCTCTTCTGGTAATCACCACAATCCCTTTGGCTTGTAACCCTTCTGCGAGCTTGACCGCAGCGACCGCCAATTGCTGTTTATCTGCGGTAATGTGTAGGTGTTTCGCAAATTGCAAGCCTGGAATCTCTTCGGTTTTGGTCGCAATTTTGCGCAGATGCTCAATACATTTAAGCGGATATTTACCCATGGCTGTTTCTCCGGATAACATCACCGCATCGACTTCTTCATAGATCGCATTGGCCACGTCCGTCACCTCGGCACGTGTGGGAATGGGATGATGAATCATGGATTCCAGCAGGTGGGTCGCGACAATCACGCGTTTTCCATATTGCGCGCACAGCCGTACAATTTTGCGCTGCACATTCGGCAACTCTTCCAGGTTGATTTCCACACCCAAATCTCCCCGAGCCACCATAATGCCATCCGATTCCTGAATAATATCTTCCAGATTTTGAACCCCTTCCTGATTTTCAATTTTCGCAATGATTTTAATTCTCCCGGCTTTGCTGCCCATGAGGTGTTTTAATTGCCGAATATCCTCTGCCTCACGAACAAAAGAAAGGGCAATAAAGTCCACATCTTGAGATAAGCCAAACACGATATCTTTTTCATCCTTTTGAGTAATAGCGGGTAGGTTGACATGAATCCCTGGTAAATTGACATGGCGTTTACTTTTCAAGACGCCCCCATCCAGGACGCGGCATTGCATGAGTCGATCTTCTTTTTCCAGGACTTCAAGGTTGATCAACCCATTATCCACGGTAATCTTATCTCCCACATTGACTGTCTGGATTAAATCGGCATAGTCGATGTGAATAGAACTTTCTTCCACATCCACTGGCCCTCGCGCTGTGATGGAAATGATCGTGCCTTGCTTTAAATCTAAATCGGTAGACAAGTCCCCTGTCCGGATTTCAGGGCCTTGCGTGTCCAAGAGAACAGGAATAGGAAATTCGACTTTTTTATTCAGCGTCTTGATGTGTTTGATCACTTTGGCGTGAGATTCGTGGTCTCCATGGGACATGTTCAAACGCACAATGTTCATGCCGGTGTCATACATTTTTCGCAACATCTCGTAGGATTCCGTAGCCGGTCCGATCGTACAGATGATTCTTGTCTTTTGCATAAGGCCGTCCCTGGAATGTGAATGATCCTCAATTGTGCAATAACTCATCAGATTCAGCAATGCGGGCGGTATGAGTGGCCCGTTTGACCAGAACGTGTCACAGACCTTTCAGGAGCCAAGCCGGTGGTTTCGATTGCCAGGGGAACAGGAACTTGCGGTGGCCCAGGTCAACCTTTGGCGGGCGGCAAACCAACGCCCTGACCCAACAGGAGACCGACGTCCTAACCAAGGAGGAAAAGGGGGCATTCTGGTTTTTTGAGGGGTATAGAAAAGTCTGGAGTCTTTTTTCCCCACCAATACACGGATCCAGTCCAGCCCCCAGCTATGTCCTTGTCAAGCCGGATCGACCAGGGAAATTAGGGAAAATAAGGTTCCAGCGCGAGCGAGGATCGTACGGGGTGGAACGAAGGAAAGGGTCTAATCCACCCCCTTTTCAGACCCGCTCTTAGGCGAAAACCATGTCGAGGGGCGTTGGTGATGACGGCCACGGAGCTAAACGTCATACCACGCTGGCAATGATGGAACTGAGTCAGGGCCTAAAAGCCCTATGAGGCCAATCAAAATTCCTTCATTTCAGGAACCAATGGGATCCCGTTTCGGATTTTCTCCTTTATTTCTTCCACCGTGCCCTCTATGGCAGCCAAGCGCTCCAGGGTACTCCCATGGGTGGACAAAAAATTAGTTGCAGTCGCCTCAGGGGGTTTTTGTGCCATGCGCCGCCAAAACCCGGTAGCTTCGGTTATGTCGTACTTTGCCCTTGCGGCAAAGTAGAGCCCCACATAATCTGCCTGTGCTTCCGATTCCCTCGTGAAGACCGTTATGCCAGGATTGGAACTACCCCGCTTTCTGCTCATGTGCCCTAGAGCGTTATGAGCCATTTCATGGCTTAATACCAAGGCTAGGTCTTTATCTAAGCGGGCCATCGTCATCATTCCGGAGGTCACCCATATCCGGGTGCCGGTGGCAAAGGCGTTGACCGTCTCTGAATTGGCCAGGATCACACCGTAATGACAAGCTACAATACCCTTAATGGTTATTTCCTTCATTTGACCATTTCGTTCGATCCGTAATTGAAGAGGGGCGGTCAGTGGTTTTGGAGGACCTTCCAAAATAGATTCTTCTTTAAAGAATTCGATGATCCGGCTGACAGCTTTGGTATTTTTGCCTTCAAGGGTTTGGCCATTAATGGCCAGGACCACGTCGCCGACTTGGAGCCCCCCAACTGCTGCGGGAAGGTCCGGATGGACATAGCGCACCGAAGTCTTTTCACTAAGACCACGGCCCGCAGCAATACGTCGGTATGCATCGGCGTAGGAAGATTTGTCATGGAGGTCAAACCCATACGTCGGCCTGGCATCCTGGCACAATTCGGCATTTCTGACTCTGAGGGAATAGGCAATTTGGGATAACCGGTTTATGCGTTTCAGCATGACTTCAAAAGCGACCTCTAATTCATTTTCCCGGGTTTCCTGGACAACCCCGCTTGAACCCGTAGAGGGTTGGAGCATCAAAGCCAAGCAAGCCAGGCCAAAGCTTAGAAACAAGAGTTCAGTACGCTGTAATAAAATTCTCATTCTCGGATGCTGGGTAAATGTGGTGAGGCGAATGGGTGGCCAGGAGTTTGCGATTGTCCACCTCACCCCCTACCCCCAGCCTTCGCCGAGCCTCCTTCGCCGAGCCACCTCCGCCGAAGTGGCTACGGAGGCCGGGAGTGGCTACGAAGGCTGAAAGCGCTTCGGCGCGCAGGCAGGTCTCCCCACAGGGGCGAAGGCGCGGGGCTTTCATTCCACAACACGCAAATCCTGAGGAGACAAAAACAAGTTTACAAATCGGCCCTTCTGAGTCGGAGGGCGTTGGTGATGACCGACACCGAGCTTAACGTCATGGCTACACTGGCGATGATGGGACTAAGCAAGAGCCCAAAAAACGGATAGAGGACTCCGGCAGCGATTGGGATGCCCAACGAATTGTAGAGAAACGCGAAGAAGAGGTTTTGACGGATATTCCTCATCGTGGCTCGGCTGAGGTTGCGGGCCCGGGCCACGCCGCGCAGGTCCCCTTTCACCAGCGTGATGCCCGCGCTTTCTATCGCCACGTCGGTTCCAGTGCCCATCGCAATGCCGACATCGGCCTCGGCTAAAGCCGGGGCATCGTTAATGCCATCCCCAGCCATCGCCACGACACACCCTTTTTTGCGTAGCTGCTTGACTACTTGGTGTTTGTGCTCAGGGAGAGCCTCAGCGTGAATCTCCTGCACATCGAGGTGTTGCGCGACCGCTTCCGCCGTCACACGGTTATCCCCTGTCACCATCACAATCCGAACGCCATCCTTCTTGAGTGTTTTTATTGCCTGGAAGGTAGAGCGTTTAATGGGATCCACCACGCCAATCAGGCCGGCCGGTCGACCATCCACTGCCACAAACATGATGGTTTGCCCATCTTTTCGCAAAGCCTCGGCTTGCTTATTCAAATTGCTGAGCTCACTGGACGCAATTCCCATATCCCGCTCAAGAAAGGAGCGGTTCCCTAGGGCCACGATTTTCCCCTGCACCTTACCTTTTACGCCTTCCCCTGTTTGAGAACGGAATTCCTGGACCTCGCCTATGGTAAGGCCTTTCTCATGGGCACCAGCCACGATCGCTGAGGCAAGGGGATGCTCACTGCCTTTCTCGACGCTCGCCGCAAGTTGAAGCATCTCGGCTTCTGCGAAGCCTGAAATCGTGACCAGGGATTGGAGTTTGGGCTTGCCCTCTGTGAGGGTTCCCGTTTTATCGACAACCAGGGTATCAACCTTTTCCAGGCGCTCGAGTGCTTCCGCGTTTTTGATGAGCACCCCTGCCGAAGCCCCTCGACCGGTCCCCACCATAATCGACATTGGGGTCGCCAACCCCAGGGCACAGGGGCACGCGATAATCAAGACGGCCACCGCATTGACCAACGCGAAGGCCAGTCGAGGTTCAGGACCAATGACCGCCCAGATGCCAAAGGTGAGCCCGGCGGCCACCAAAACGACCGGCACAAAGTACCCCGACACGACGTCGGCTACCCGCTGAATTGGAGCGCGGCTTCGCTGGGCCTCGCTGACCATCCGGACAATTTGCGCGAGCATGGTTTCATGACCCACACGGTTGGCGATCATCAAAATCATTCCTACTCCATTGAGAGTCCCACCAGTCACCACACTCCCCTGGACTTTTTCCACCGGAATGGGTTCCCCAGTGATCATGGACTCGTCAATCGATGTCGAACCTTCCAGCACTTCCCCATCTACCGGCACCTTTTCTCCAGGGCGGACGCGAACCCGGTCTCCAACCTTGACCTGCTCCAGAGGAATATCCTCTTCTTTTCCCTCACCCCGCACCACCCGAGCGGTTTTGGGCGCGAGGCCCAGAAGGGCTTTTAACGCACTGGTGGTTCGGCTGCGGGCGCGAAGTTCCAGCACTTGGCCCAATGCCACCAACACTGTGATGACCGCTGCCGCTTCGAAATAGACGGGGACTTCGCCATGGGAGCCACGGAAGGATTCGGGGAATATGCCCGGCAGCATAGTTGCCACCGTACTGTACACATAGGCCGTTCCGATCCCCATCGCAATGAGCGTAAACATGTTCAGGCTTTTATTCACCACCGACGCCCAGCCCCTCTGAAAGAACGGCCACCCGCACCACACCACCACCGGTGTGGCAAAGAGCCACTGCACCCAGGCCATAAGGCTCCCGGAGATGACCTGCTGAACCGGCTGTCCTGGAATCATTTCCGACATGGCCAGTCCTACCACCGGCAGCGCTAGGGCCAAACCCATCCAGAATCGGCGGGTCATGTCGATCAATTCTGGGTTGGTTTCTTCCTCTATTGAAACGGTCCGGGGCTCTAACGCCATACCGCACTGTGGACATTCTCCAGGGCGGTCTTGAATCACCTCAGGATGCATCGGGCAGACATATTCTGTTTTTGTCGCAGGGGCCAGATCCAGAGCCCGCTCCAGCGCCATGCCACACATCGGGCAGGCCGCAGGTTTTTCGGACTCCACACCTGGACACATCGGGCAAATGTATTTTGCTGTCCCATGGTCAGATGCCGGTTCCATGGAAGGTTTGTATTTTCCCTTGAGGAAACCGTCCGGATCAGAACTGAATCGATCCACACAATGGGGACTACAAAAGAAATAGGTTTGTCCAGCGTGACCGAATTTTCCCGCGGCGTTCAGGGGGTCCACAGTCATGCCACAGACGGGATCAATGACCGTTTCCAACTTGGCCATCAGAAGTTCCCGGCGTTTGGGCTTGTCTTGAGGGGTCTTTTCCTGCGCCATTCTCCTTAGCCTTTATACGTCATACCAAGTCGCCTTCATCAATCACACCAAACTCCTGGCCCCTGCCAGGAATTTGCCGAACGATAATAATTTCACCAATTTTTTCACCTGGAGGCCAACCATTATAACGCTTATTTGAACCTTTTCTCAGCTAACAGCCCGGGAGAACCAAGGACACCTCCCCTACCCCATTGCAGTGCTTCTTTCATCTCATCCACCGAACCTCAATTCCAACCTAAGCGGGAAGAACCCTAAAAAAGTCGAGCGGCACTATCAGGCTGCCCTGGAAAATTGGGACAGGCACC
Source organism: Nitrospinota bacterium (assembly GCA_022572725.1). Lineage (GTDB taxonomy): Bacteria > Nitrospirota > Nitrospiria > Nitrospirales > UBA8639 > JACZVJ01. The sequence continues at coordinate 19,137 of JACZVJ010000025.1, forward strand.
GGCGGGGACTGGCCTGATCAGGGACTGTCCTCTTTCTGTGCCGGAGCCAGTCCCCATTTTCTGAGCAGAGGCCCGTTTATAGCGCCGGGGTATTCTTTGAGTTCCATAGCAAGAACACCGATAAAGCGCTTATACACTATAAGAAGTATGTCGAACTGGGTGGAATGGACAAACGGATTCAGCAGGTGGTAAAAGGGGTAAGTCGTTAAAGGGCGGAACATGCGAAAACGCCAAACGGGATACCATCCATTTCTCATGCCAGCCGGCTTGTCCATCGTTTTGCATGGAGTCGGGCTGGCGTTTTTGGCCTTGGCAATTGGGCCCCACACACCCGACTCTTTCCCCCCAATCATGCAAGTCACCTTGGTCGAGAAACCTACGGTTTCTCCCACCATGACCCCTTCCCAAACCAAACCGCTTAGCCCATCCAGCCCTGTTACCCAGGAGGTTTATCAGGAAGCACAACTCGCATCCCCTGAGCCTCCTCCCTCGTTCCACCTGGCCTCACTCAGGAATATGGCCCCAAGTCAGCCTCAGGGTTTACGGTCCGCTCCAGACCGAATTGACACGGCTTTTCTGTCTGCACCCACACCTGAAGCCATTCCAGCTATTGCCAAAAGTGTGCACCGGCCTAGGAATTCCGCCCACCAAAACCCATTTACCGGTGTTCTTTTGGATAACCGGGCGGCCTCCTATCTTTCCGCCCGAACACCTGCCAGGCTCCTGCATAACCCCATTCCCCTCTACCCCCGAATCGCCCGAGCATTGGGGTGGGAAGGAAGAACCCTGTTACAGGTCGAAATCCGTGAGGACGGCACAACCGGCTTGGTAAAGATCAAGGAGAGCTGTGGACATCCTCTCCTAGATGAAACGGCTGCGGAAGCTGTCCAGGAATGGAAATTCCTTCCAGCCCAGGATGGTCTGTTCACCGTCCGGACCATCGTGGATCTGCCTATTCGATTCTCCCTGAACCAACTGAGTTAAAACCCCGGATTGGCAGACCTCTTTTGTTAGGCGTACACTATCCGCCTCTCCTCAACCCTCTTTTAGGGTCCGATGATGACCAGAACTCCCTTCCAAGTTCTTTTGTTTATCTGGCTCTCCCTTGTCTTGGGCTGTGCTGGAATTTATCACACAGATATATTTCCCGAAGATGTCTTGGCTCAACTTAACAAGGCTGTCACTTTTCCCCAGGTGAGGGAATCACCTTCTTCCCATCAAGGAACACTCATGATGGTAGGGGGAGAAGTCATCTCGGCCAAACGACTCAAAGACCACACGCGTCTGACTGTTCTCCAACTCCCGCTTGACAGGTCTCAAAAGCCGAGCACCGACCGCACTCAGTCCCAAGGCCGGTTCCTGGCGATGCAACCTGAATTTCTTGACCCAGCCACTCTTCCCCCCGGAACACGAGTGACCCTTATTGGCACAGTCTCCGGGGCCACCACTGAAATGCTGGATGAGATGGAATACACCTACCCCATCCTGACCATCAAACACCTCAAGGTCTGGCCAGAGCAGGTTCCGCTTCCGTATTGGTACAGCCCCCATGCCTATGGGCCCTATTGGTATCGGCCCTATTTCATCGGTCCATACGGGGGGCGCTATTGGGACACCTTGCATCCCTACCGGTGGTGAGCAAACACGGTTGCTTGAAAATTCCAGACGCTATCCTTTCAATTTCCTAACCCGGCATATCCGGAACTAAGCAAGGCAAGAGAACCGTGGGGTGTGATGCGTCAGGCGGGAAAGGAAACCCCAAGCCAAGAAGGAATCCTTAGGCGGGAGGCGTTCGGAGAGACAGGCCCTTTAAAGCCAGGAGGCTCCTAGGATGCTGTCCTAGATTAGTGATCGTTACAAGGTTGTGTCGGTTTGAGGCAGATTTTTCGATCGTTTGAGGCGAATAGTGGGGCCTATTTAACGAAAAGGATCGGAGAATCTGGCCAAATCCGGCGCAACCGTAGTAGATCAACCTAATCTGGGACAGCCTCCTAGGTCATCCACGCTCCTGTTTCTTCATCAAAGACCTCGAACTGAACCAACATTTCCTGTTCAACGGCCCAACCCTCCAGCCTCATCCTCAGGCTTCGCATGCCGAACATCCCCCATTTCGCCCCCACCGCGTGGCGGTAGTAAAACTCCACTAATCCTTGAAACACCGGAAAATTGAAGGGGCCTTCATAGCCCTGAGGACGTGTCACCAGCAGCGGTTCATTTTCTGCCCCTTCCCGCACCAGTTGCCTAACATCAACATGGAGATTGGCATACCCTTCGCCATCCAGATCCAGGTCGAAAAATACCCGCGACCCCACGTGGTCATCATCGCTTCCATACTCAGGAGAGTTGAAAATGCACCGGCGGAATGCAACTGTGGCAATGGGCATAGGCTCATCCCTCGCCTTATGCCAGGTAACCATATCGGTTCATCGAGTCTGCCCTTTTCAAAGGGAGAATTCTCACAAGACCGATTCTGTAGAAAACCCTTTTAACCATCTTCTCTTTGTTCCCTAGTGTCAAGAGTTTGGACAAAAAGGCCGCCCAGCGCGGCCGCAGCAAGCGAGGAGGTGAAGGCGTACTCTGTTCGGTACGTCGAGCCTCCAAGCGCCGCGAGAACGAAGCTGGCGGACTTTCTCAACATCCTGCTAGGTGATTTCGATCCTCTACAAAACTTCAGAAGCCAACCGATGGTAAAACCGTGGATAGCTCAACCCACACTCAAGGTCCTCGAAGGCATCCCCCCAAAAGAAAAAACTTCCAAATGACTGAAAATAATGGAGGAAATAGAGAAGCAGGTCCAGGCAGGACAATACACATTCAACTTATCTAGGCCAACAGCCGATATTCATCAACAATTGATGTTAAGCTCTCAACAAACCCAGTGTGTCTACAAACTTATCCCAGAAGGCAACACCCTTCTCCACCGGGATGATTGAGCCATGACAACAACCACGAAATCCCGTGTGCTAAAACAATCGAATGGGCGGAAACAGGTCAAGCCCACCGAGAGGCGCACTCGCTCTAAAGGGATGAGTACCTCACGCCGGTCAAAAGGAGAACTTGCCGCCTTTTTTGGGGAGGGGGTCGAATGTATAGGAACCATTACCAACCACGGAAATGTACGTGTGGATGGCCGATTTGAGGGGGAAATTTATACGAAGGGTTCACTCCTGGTCGGAGCAGAGGGGGATATCCGCGCCAATATCCGGGCCGCCAGGGTCATCAGTGAAGGCAAAATCAACGGACACATCGTCGCCAAAGAACAGGTGCAGCTCCTCGGGAAGGCCAGGGTTGAGGGCGACCTGACCACGCCTCAATTATTCATGGCTGAGGAAGCCACCTTGCATACGCCCTGGACCCTCTGGATGAAAAAATCCAAATACTTAGGGCGACAGCTCGTTCCTCGAATCATCAACGTCGTGGGAAGCAACGGCGTTGATCAGCAACACCTCCTCCCTAAAAAATAGCCCAGCCCCAGCCCCTTGGGTACTTCCTATTCAACCAAATTTGGTTTGAAAGTGGACCTTCTCCGCAGCCACTGGCGGACCCTTCGGCTATGCTCAGGGCATGCTTTTTCAACACCCTGCTAGGAATTATTTAGGAAATCAGGAAGAAACTTGGCTGACCGAGCGCACGATCTCTCGAAAGCGGGAGCTTTCATTGACTCTCGACGGCCAAACCCAATCAGCACCATAATGGAGAGCATTGAGAAGCATATCCCAACCATTTACTCGGGTCACGAGAGGGTCAGAAAAAAAACGATTCCATGGTTGGTCCATGAGAAAAACCGGTATTCCCTGCTCACTATACCCCTTCGCGTGAGCAGGGTGGTCGTCAACGGCCATCACAATCGGTCCAGGAACATTTGCCTTCTCGTCCGTATGGTAGAGCTCGTCATAGGGAATCCGATGCCTTTGGAGCCAGGCCAGGGTCTGTGGGCGGGAGGTAGGACGCCGCGCCGTGACGATGACAATGCGGTAGCGACGCTGGAGAATTTGGAGCGCGAGTTGGGCTCCAGGGAAGGAGGGGAGGTGGGGAATACTCCGGACATGAAAATAGTCCAAAATCTTCTCAACAAGGTCCCGGTTGAGTGAACTCCCATCAAGACCCCCCGCACTGGCATACATGGCCGCTGGCCACGCCTGGGCGGTCAATTCTGTATAAATGCGCTGCACCTCTCCTTCAGCTTGGGCCAGCACATTATCAATGTCTACAGCAAACCCAGGCCGGGTTGATCCTTCACTCACCAACCGTTGCTCCTTCGATATTGGCCTCCAGATTGAATCCCTATCTGTGGCAGTGAGTTGCTCCACCTCAAGGCCTTTATGTGGGCATTTTGATCATTTTCCATTTCCCCGAGCATCGCCGTTTCCCAGGCTAGTGTCAAGGCTCCCGACTATTTTGCCTCTTCACGGGACCTCATGGACGGCAGGTCTTTCCCCCAAATACACACAGGTGGCCATTTATCTCTATGACCTATTCTTATTGGAGGAAAAGGTGTGACGGCCCCTCATGGAGACGTTGAACCGTTAATCGAAGAAAGGACCGAGGCGAGTGGCTGTCGACAGGACATTTCAAGGGAACAATCAGTCAGGCCTTGATAGGCTTTCCTCACATTCCCGACAGGCGAAACTTGCATGAGAAACGGCGTTTGCCAATCCCCATCCGCTACATCCTGTTCTTCCGGAATGAGGACTCTTCGGAGATGCTTTTTGTGGGCGGCAAGAATTTTCAACGGCACGCCTCCCACTATACCGATATGACCATCAGGCATGATCGTACCAGTAAGCACCCGACCAGGCGGAAGCGGATCTCCCCTGGCGAGAGCCAGCACACTTAATCCAACCATGGCGGAAAGGCTTTCCCCATACATCGTGATTCCCGGATAGGGAAGGGTGAGGGTGATAGCCCAAGACTCGGTGCTCAGTCTACCAACTTCGGCAGCTCGATGGATGGCCTGCGTGACGGCCCGTTGGGCAACTGGAGAGAAGCGCCCAGGTTTGGTTTGGAAGTAAACTTGGAGCCCCTGCTGATCCATACGACGTTCGAACTGAATGTCAACCTCAACCACAATCCCCACCTGCTCCCAATCTTTATTCAATGTCGTGCCCAAAATGGGGACCGCAACCTGCTTGACGGGGGAGGGATTCGAGGATTTTTCAGCAAACGCAATGGAAGGGGACGCTGTAAGAACACCGACCAGGATCAGCCGACCTAATCCGAAAACCAGACCAGAGCAGAGACGCAGGTGGGCGCCACATGAAGTGTGTGACCCTGAATCATACCGCCTGTGGACATCTTCTGAAATTTGATACAGGCGCGGCACCATAGCCTTCCTCCCTGTCCTAATACTTTTTCGGGAAGAACGGAGATAAACTTGAACATGTGGAAATCCAAGAGGTGCCCGTGGTTTTGACCGAAGGGTGGATGAACGCTGATCAACATAATGTTGGCCTTCTCAAGAGGGATAGATCGGTAGCCTGACGGACCTAAGGGGACCTTTCCCCTCTCGAGGCTACCCTTGCGGGTACTTAGGTGATTCATCACAGCCTCAGGCCCCTCAAATCCTTAAGGGTTCCTGCTCAACCACTCCCCTCTGCGATGCGGCCTACCAGCCTCCATTGGGTTCCCTCCTGCCTGGCCTAAATCCCTTCTTTGGAGTCAAGCCCAACCTTTAAAAACCCGAAAGAATTAAGTGTAAACGGGAAAGATTGGCATTCTTCTTTATCCAAATCGGGCAGACCTTTGGAGTAGGCTTCTTATCGAGAGGTTTTTCAATCAATGGCCATAAAACGTATACCGGTCGAGTTACTCAGACTGGGCATGTACATCGTCGGGATCGACCGGTCGTGGATGGACACCCCATTTCTGACCCATCGATTCCTTCTCAAAAAACCCTCCCAGCTTAAAAAATTAAAACAATCTGGCATCCAAGAAGTTGAAATTGACACCGATCGGGGAGCCGATGTCCCCAACGAACCAGAGGAAGCTCCTCGTATTCTCGAAGAAACCCAAACTCCCGAGAGCGACCTCTCCAACTTAGAAGCCCGCCTGGCCAATCTACCCGAAGCCCTTCAGGGGAAGTCCTTATCCGACGAATTTACGGAGGTCCATCAGGTCCAAGAGCACATGCTTCATGAAGTGCAGGAGATGCTGGACTCCGTCCGCACTTCGGGGATCGTGGAAGGCAGTCAAGTCAAAGCCCTTTCCCAAGAAGTCATCGCTCAGACATTAGGGCACGAAGAGGCCTATGCCGCCCTTATCCGCACACGCGAGTTTTCACCTGACCTGTATGATCATGCACTATCCGTGTGCACCCTCGCGGTCCTGATGGCGCGACTTCTCGGTTATGAAAAGGGGCCACTGGAGCACATCGCCATGGGTGCACTCTTACATGACATCGGATTCTTGCGGCTTCCGTCGGAATTGATTCGCCCCCATCGAACGCTGTCAGAATTCGATCAGATTCTTTACGACAGCCATCCACGCTTGGGAGTAGAGATCCTCAAATCTAGCCCAGGGATCTCAGAAGAAGTCATGCAGATGGTGGCCCAACACCACCTAACGGGGGATTTACAGATTCGCCCGGAGGGAGGGCCATTTGAGGAGACCGGATTCGGCGGGCGTTTGATTCGGGTAGTGGACGAGTACGATGAGCTGCTGACTGGACAGGGGTCAAGCCCTCCCCTACCAATGCGTGAGGCGCTTGGTGAGTTATACCTGCGAGCCCAACGAAACCAACTCAACCCGGAATTGGCTTCTTATCTCATCATTCAAATCGGAATCTATCCTATTTACAGCCTTGTTGAACTGAACACTGGTGAAAGGGGGATTGTCACCGCCGTAACACCTGGAAGCCTCCTCCACCCCGTCGTGCTGGTCATTCAGGACCCCAACCGGAACCCCTATCACGAGCCGTTCCCTGTCAACTTTGCAAAGCCGGCGTCTGACCGCCCTCCGGTAGAGATCGTGAGGGTCTTGGATGCCGAGGAAGAAGGCATTCGAGTTGAAGAAGTTTTAGGGAGTTGGAACATACTATAAGTCGAACATCGGACAGGATTAGGCCTTATCCTTCTTTTCGTAATATTCCCATTCATTTTTTTGTGGAATACACCTCCCCCAAGCCCCCCTGACACCAATGTTCCTTGGGTCTTTAAGGAAAGTTATGTAGCGGCCTTGAGAGCACACCTTACAGGGAGGAGGAAATCCGGAATACCTTCATTCGGGGAAACGAGGAACGAAGATTGCTAACAACTCCGTTCCACCGCACGGACGAAATTCTGACAGGTTTCGACCACCTTGTTGGGATGTTGAAGTAAGGTTCCTCCCACAACCACCATGACCTCCATACCGAACAATTCCAATATTTCAGGAATTCTCTCCAAACCCAAATGTCCCCCAACGGCCGGCAATATCGCCTTCATATGCCTCAGTGGTTTACCGGTTTCCCCAGCGATCTGAGCACACTGGTCTCGTGAAATCGAAAAGTCTCTTCCAAAGACAGGGAACAGGCTCGCATCGACACCAAATAGCCTGGGGATTTGGCCGAACAGCACTGACGGGGCAATCCCGGTATCGTCATGAACAATCAGACTGCCAAGCCCGCCTGGATGGCCGAGAATCGGCAAAGCCAGGTCTTTATGAACAGCCAAGCACCGAATGACATCAAAACCCGTCATGCCCGGACAGATCAATAACCCACCGGCACCAGCTTCTCCAGCAAACAGAGCCCGGGGCAGAATCTGGTCGAATGGCCCAGTGACGTTCGGCAGATACAGAGCATTCCGCCCGGTCTGTTGATTGGCTTTCTCCACAGCCTCCGCACAGCGTCGGACACGTTCTTCAAAAGGACAAAAGGCCTGGTTGGCTAGTCCTTGATCGTCCTTGATGATATCCAGGCCTCCGAGGGCGTAGGAATAGGCCAACTTCGCCAGATCCGTGACACACAGGCCGACCGGCTTTAAAACGCCGCAGAGCAACGGTCGTTGAGGTTGCCCTACCTTTTCCCGAAGGCCAGCCCGACCAAAGCGAGGACCGTTCATTCCGTCTATGAGCGACTTGGAGAGCTCAATGGATGAAACCCGAATTCCTGGTTTCAAGCTCAACATACCAAAGACGATTTGGAGCAGGTGAGGCAACTCACTTCCCGTCACCTCAACAGCGAAACTGACAACGGCCTCATAGACATCAAGCGCGACTGGCCGAAAGCCCTCTAAGCGCCCGAGGATGTGGTTTCGTATCTCCTCGTTCGGGACAAGTTCGGCCGACATCTCAACCGTTTGGTCAAGACAAATGGCTTCAGCCTTTCTCCGCGCATCACCTTCGGCACCCTTCACGTGGTAGTGGACAGCAAACCGTTCTCCAGAAAGACCGAGGGAGGAGGAAGGAGTCATCGGATTCGACCAAGGGCCCAACTGGTGGAAGGATCGGACCCTGAGTTTGGAGAAAACCGGTTACGAATATCGATCAACTGAGACAAATGAACCCAAATGGGAAAAGCCTGAACTTTCCTGGAAGTTTTCTCGTCGTCATGCCGATAAGGACAAAGTGAGGCATTGAGAACCAACTGGCTGAGGAAGCAGGGATCTAAGGGGATGCTGTCAAGGCTAGTTTGGCTGGACACGAAACCCTAGGTCAAACCTTCCCCTCTTAGGCTCCTTTTGAGGGACACCCCTTGATTCTTTCCGTTGGGATCCTCAGCAAAGCCGTACTAGGTAGAGAATTTAAAAACCCCTAGGCATCCAAGAATCAACGGAACGTAACTATCCAACGGGGCCTCTTCCGGAGGCACCCCCGAGTAGATACCAGCCCAAACACTGCTCATGGAAGGATACGACCATGGTACTCAAAAAAACCTCCTACACCCGTAAGGCCCTTTTGGTCGGGATATTAGCCTTTTCCATTTCCCTGCTCACAGCTGGAGTAGAGGGAAGCACCAACGTGTTCCCCCAACGGGCCCTGCTTTCCCCTATGGTCCACTCAATCTCGGATGGTTTGAATAAAAAGAGTCTCCTTCCTGAGATGACTCAAATGCCAGCCGGGAGGAAGCCCAACGTTCAATCCACTGTAAACCAAAGGGTGGGCACTGCACGATCACGGGAGCTACGGGATAAGAAAACACTCGGAGTGCTGTTATTAGTTCTCGGAATGGTCGCTGAGGGAAAATAACCCAGGACTCTTCTTAGGCTTGGCGCATACGAACTGTCCGCAGCCGGTTGAGAGCTGCCGCGATTTCATACGATCGAGGACGAGCAAAATTCCCCGGATGCCGACCAGGACGATAGAACGGGTCGAGTACATCCAAACCTTCCACGGTTAAAAGGCGGCCTACGTCCTCCACCACATCGCAAAGCCTGGCCTTCCCATCAATAAATCGTTCCGCCGCTAATTGAATGGCACAGCCCACCGCACGGGTCTGGCTGATATCCACAAGCTGCTCAACTCCTTTCAAATCAATGGCCTCATGACCGAATACAATCAGGTCGATACCCTTGGTATCAATTTTCACCTCGCGCCGGCCGCGCGATGGATCGATACTCTCCGGCAAAGGAATTCGATGGGCAAGCGATGGCATGGAAGAGGCCACCTCCATGCACCGATGCGTCTCGTGGCTCCGGGCAATCTGTTGCGCCTCTACGGTGACTTCAAGCGGCAGATACTCCCGCATCATAATGACGGTGTCAGCCACATCAAAATAATCCCCGCATCCACCCATCACGAGGACGCTGGAAACCCCCTGTGTCTGGAAGAGCTCGCGGACCCGGTCGAGAAAAGGCGTAATCGGTTCATGCGCCTTGATGACCAACGCCTGCATGCGGGCATCGCGCACCATAAAGTTCGTCGCAGAGGTATCCTCATCGAGCAAAAGGACTGTGGCTCCAACCTCCAAAGCTTCAAGAATCGTCGCAGCTTGACTCGTGCTGCCACTGGCATTGTCTGTGCAAAATTGAGTCGTGTTCTGGCCGAATGGGAGATTGGTGATAAAGCCGCTGATATCGACCTGCTCGATCCGTCGGCCGTCCTCCGCCCGGATTTTGACAGCCCCCTGAGAGGCCACGACAAACTCCCGCCCATCACCTGGAACATGGGGATAGATCCCACGCTCTAGGGCTCGAAGAAGCGTTGATTTTCCATGATACCCTCCTCCCACGATAAGCGTGACGCCCTTGGGGATACCCATCCCAGTGAGTGAGCCAACGGGTTTTCCACCTTGCTCAATGGGATTGGGAATCGGGATGGTGACGCGAAGGGATTCAGGGCTTTGAAATCGCCTGACGTTTTTTCCAGCCAAGGGTGAATCAGAGGCCCCACTCGCGCGCGGGAGGGTGGCTCCATCCCCAATAAAGGCAACCAAGCCCAGGGAGTCTAACTGGTGGCGGATATGTTCCTGGTTTTCCACCCAGTCAACAAACTGCTTTCCCTCCCGCTGAGGAATATTTCCCCATAGAAGCCCCTGCTCCACAATTTGGGGAATCTCCTGACAGAGCATGGCCTCAGCCTGCCGCCCCAGTACCGTCCTTCCTTGAGCCGGCAGCCCGACCTGTAACCGCGCCTCCACCCATTCGTGGTTGACGAGCATCGCCGTGCGCTCCAGAACTTCTTGCCCTCCAACGTCAATAGAAATGAGGCCGCTTTTCCCCATGCCCCGGTGACCTTGGCTGACATGCCGAATGGCCGAGTGGGTGGTCCTGATCAAAAAATCCTGCACCGCCACCCGCCGAGCGGTGTTGGCAAAGAACGCCTGGGGAACGTTGGCGACGGATTGAGAGATTCGAACCCGAACCTTCGAGGGGGAAGCAAAGGGATCACCCTGGACATGATCCACGAAGAGAATAAATTGGTGGTGGTGGTAAGAGCCCTCAAGATCTTTGTACGCCTTGTACCCTCGCCCATCAATCCGAGCCAGGGTCCTCCGTAAATCTTCAATGGTTGGCATGATAGTTCAGCGAAAAATAACGAGGAGAAGGGTAAGGAGTAATGGGTGGGGCATCATGAGTCACCCAGAACCAACATTTGGAGGTGGGTCTTTTTCACGCTTCACGTTTTTTCACTTCCACTTTCGATAAATGTTCCAACGCCAGCATCAAAGCATGAGTGCCGGCTTTTCCATGGCCATGAGCTTGGACGGCCAGATATAGTTGTTGGACCAGCGCGAGACCAGGAAGGATCAGCCCCATTCGTTTCGCTTCGTCCAACGCCATGCCCATGTCCTTGACAAAATGATCCACAAAAAACCCAGGATCAAAATTGCGCTTCAGGATCCGAGGCGCAAGATTATCCAACGTCCAGCAGGAAGCGGCCCCACCCCGAATAGATTGCAGCATGGTCTCCAGGTCAAGCCCGGCCTTGTAGCCATAGAGGAGTGACTCACAGACTCCAACCATCGTTCCCGCGATCGTAATCTGGTTGCAGAGCTTTGTATGCTGTCCCGACCCTGCCCTACCCTGATGCACGATGGTTTTACCCATCACCTCAAAAAGGGGTCGAAGAGCCTCGACCACTCCAGAGTCTCCTCCGACCATAATGGACAGGGTGCCATTGCGCGCGCCCACATCCCCACCGGATACCGGAGCATCAATACAGTGAACATCCCTCGTCTGGCACGCATCATGAATTTCGACAGCAAGGCTGGGAGGCGACGTCGTCATGTCGATCAACACCATATCAGATCGAAGGTGATTCAGAAGACCGGATTCACCGAAATACACCTCACGAACATCGTGCGGAAACCCCACCATGGTAAATACCACATCAGCCTGTTCCGCGACATGTGCGGGAGATTCTCCCCACTGAGCACCTTGCCCAAGCAAGCCTTCGGCTTTTTGACGTGTTCGCGAATAGACGGTGATAGGATACTGTTTCTCCAGTAAGTGTCCGCACATCGCCGCACCCATCACACCTGTGCCAATCCACCCGAGTCGAAGTGGTACAGGAAGGACAAATGATTGGCTAGACGGCATGGGGCGTAAACGAAAGGTTACCTAGGGCTTAGAGAAGGTTGCTGTTGAGTCAAACAGTGAATGGTGCCAAACCCCCACACTAAATCGACGGCATGGATACCAACAACGGGGCGATCCCGAAAGAGGTCACTCAAAATTCCCAGAGCCAGTCGATCATGAGGATCATTAAAAGTGGGGACGAGTACCGCCGCATTGCCAATGTAAAAATTGGCATAACTCGCGGGCAATCGACGGCCATCGAACCATAACGGACTGGGCATGGGCAACGGGATAATTTCAATTTTCGCCCCATCTTCCAATCGGGCACTATCAAGACGTTCTCGATTTTCGGCTAATGACCGATAGTTCTCGTCGTGGATATTGCGCTCTTGGCAAAGCACGACAGTGTGTTGATCGACAAATCGACAGATATCATCAACATGCCCATGTGTGTCATCACCCGCAATGCCTTTGTTCAACCACACCACATTGGTCGCGCCCAATGATTGGCCGAATACCATTTCATAATCATCTCGACTTATGCCGGGATTACGCACTTGGATATGAGCATCAAGCAAGCACTCATCAGTGGTGAGTAGTGTGCCGGTGCCATTGACGTCGATACACCCTCCTTCAAGTACCACTTCCCTTCCCTGGAATGAGATCGGCAATAATTTACAATTCAAACGCTTCGACACGCGAACTGGAACCTGATTGTCTTTTTTCCAATCGGGATAGCGAGCCCAACCATTGAATTGAAACCGAGCGATAACGCATTCGGAAGCGGGGTGTTCCTTCCTGACAAAAATGGGACCAAAGTCGCGGGTCCATCCGCGGTTCGTCGGAATGCGAAAAAACTCAACCTTACCTAAATTGGTGCCAGCCCGACGAAGAAAGCGCTTGGCCCGATCTTCATGACCTTTCGAATTGACAAGAATTCGGACCTTTTCTCCATCCGCCAACTTCCGAACAATCTCCGCATACACCCAATGGATGGCCGCCAATTTCCCGGGCCAATCCGAAGCATTATGCGGCCATCCTAACCACGTGGCCTCATGCAACTCCCACTCCGCCGGCATGCGAAAACCCAGCGACGATGAGTTCTCCAGACTACCCTTCCTAGAAGGATTCTTTTCCCTCTCCCTCGAAGGGAGAGGGCTAGGGTGAGGGATTGATTCCCCACTTGATATTCGTCTGAAAGTAGAGGAGCTAAGAACGGTCTGGTCTTGAGTATCAGAACAATTTGATTTTCTCTTTCCCCTCTCCCTTGAAGGGAGAGGGCTAGGGTGAGGGATTTCTATTTCTTGAAGAATTTTCTCAAGGACAGCGTCAGTAAGATTCAAAACCTCATGATTCCAAAATCGAAGAACGTGATATCCTAATTTCTTTAATTCCTTTATACGCCGTTCATCGGCCTCTTGGTTCTTTGTATGTTGTCCACCATCAACCTCTACGATAAGATTTCGCTCAGGACAATAAAAATCGGCGATGTAAGGCCC
>JACZVJ010000106.1 GCA_022572725.1 Nitrospinota bacterium
CAAAAACTCTTCACTCACCTGTCCACGAAACCAGGGGTAGCTCAGAATGTCCCCTTTTCCTCAGCTATATTTGAACTGTGAGGTGCCTGTTAGCGATACACATCCTTCCGGTGTTCGATCGCTAACACATCGAGCCATTCAGCCCTTGTATGGCGGTAGAGAATTCGGTAAGGCCATACCCGATAGGACCATACCTTATCTTTTTTAAATTTTCCTTTTAGTGGGTTTCCTTCCAGCGGGTATTGGGCGAGGTGCCGGAAAGCTTCTTTGATTTTTGGGAGGGTGTTTGGCTCGAATGTCCTGAGGTCTTTTTGAGCCTGAGGAGTGAGGCGGACTTTTCTCACTGCTCTTCGCCAAATACTTCCTTGAATGATGCAAACTTTCTAGATTTGGCTTCTTTTAATCCTTGCTCTAAGGCTTTGACGGCTTTGGGGTTGGACATCAGTTCCAGGGTTTCCACCCAACTTTCAAATTCCTCGGCACTCATAAGAACCGCTCGGGGAGTCCCATTCTTGGTGACCACAAACCTTTCCGATAGCCGATCTGCCCGGTCGACCAGAGTGGAAAACTTTTGGCGTGCTTCTTTTAAAGGAATGATTTTGTTCATTGAGCCTCCCTCTGGATATTTAAATTAGTGTACAGAATTATGTCTTCTTTGGCAAGTAGAGCCCCACGGCTGTACAGCCGTGGGGCTCTACCTATACTAGATCCTGAACAGCCTTAATAATACGCGTCTGTATGCCCTCCCTGTCGGACTTCGCGGATGCTCCAATCCACCGCCGCTCGCAACTTCTGTAATTCCGGGTCATTCGAGCGAATCTGCCAAATTTGGCTTTGGAGTTTCTCTAGGACTGGGTGGGCTCTGAAGTCTGGTGCTTTCCCAAGCGCCCACACAATTTCAATTTGAACTCGCATATCCACGTCCGGAGAGGTGAGGAATTCCAATAAAAATGGGGTCAGACTGGTGTCCCCCATCGCGGCCAGGACCCGACCAAGGCTATGAGCGGCAGCGACCTGCACCTCGAGATTGGGGCTGTTTTGTAGCATCCTGATGAGGTGGGGACGGGCTTTGGCTCCAAAACTCCCCAGTGCATAGGTGGCCTCCACTATCAGAAATTGGTCCTGGAGGGCTTGAGTTAGTCGAGGACATGCTTGATCCGCTCGAATTTCACCAAGCAGCTTCACAATTTTTCGTTTCCGTTCCAGGCTTGTTTCCGGATCATCCAGTAGCGTCAGGAGTCGATCCACCTGTCCCCATTCCGCCGAAAGGAGGAGGGGAAAATCAAAATGCTCCAGGAACCGGGTTGAAGCTGGAAGGGGCCCAGGACCTGGCCCTTGCCCTAGCATGGTTGTGGCGGCCCGTTCCGCTGCCTGCACGCCCTCACTGAAGACAATGGTATCGATCCGTTGCCATTTAATTGGTTTTCCCTCGAAGGAATAGCTTAGTAGGCAGGGAGGGCCGGAGAATTCGAAGAAGTTGGCTCCGGGGGGAAGTCCTCGCCATTCTTCAGGGTCTGGCTCCTGGCATCTGAATTGAACGGCCACGTCATGGGGTTGAGTGGGATCAGTCACCACGGAATAACCAACCTCGCGTAAGCGCCGGGCGATGGTTTGTACGAGGGGCCTGGGATTAACTTTTTCCTCCATTTTGAATACCGATGTGGTAAGGAGGATGGTTTGCGCTTGAGCGAGGGTTGGGATGGGTTGTCTAGGGGTGAGCACCTCTTGGGCCGTGGCCTTATCATAGGTCCCTTGAATGAAACAGACTAGCGCCAAAATGGTCCAGGCTGTCTTCATTGTCGGGTTGAACCTCCAGTTCATGGGGGTCCGATCAGGAAAGTGGGTTCTTCGTCAATGCCTAATCGACATGCTGTATTCTCTGCAAATTTTTCTTTTATTTCACCATAATTTTTTCATAGCTGATACACCCTTCCCTCTTTATGGAAAAATTCTCCCAAAGGGCTTCTTTTCAAGGATTCTGCCAAGGAGCCTTAATGCCTTAGCTGCGGGTAAAGGTGATATTTGCAAAAAATCCAACACAGTAACAATCCTCATTTAAAAAAACTCTCCGAATACCATACCCCCACTACATTTCGGTAGAATCAATCAGCACAGTTTAATTTGTGGTAGAGCCGTTCTTTAGTCGGCCCGGGACTTTCTGCAACTGATTCAATTTTGGAGGGTTTTATTTACTGGTTCAGTTTTCCGGTTTGGGGTTATGTTTGGCCCCTCCCAGCAAATCCTGGACCCATTTCAGGGGCAGGTCAGAAGAACAGGAGTGTTGAGGTGGAGTATAGAGGGTTATATATAAAAGTTTGGACGGAAACCCCCACCACAGAAATGAAGGGCACCGGCTAAACCCTGACGGTTCCTTAACCATGACCACGGATCGCTTGAAGGATCCGTCGTGAGCGGGCTTCGTCCCCCAAGTATCCGACTCGAATTGAAATCTTGGACCGTGAAGGGGTGAGGGATTCAATGCGAATCCACACTTCTTTTTCATCGGCAGTTATCGATTTCACTACGGCGGACAATTTGTCCCCCTGGTCCCTTATCACAGGCATTTCCAGGTTTTTCAACCCGGCTACGGTGGCACGGCGGACCTTGGACACCGAACCATTCATCTCCTCCTCCAGTTTCCCCATGAAATAGGCCGTACCTCCTACTCCAGCCCCCGCTCCTAAGAGCAGCAAGCACCCCGAAGTCCCAAGAATCAATGTGGCAAGGGCTAGAACCTGAAACAGGGAAAAGAACGGATGGCTTTTCGATCCTAAAGTCCCCATGGCCTCTCCCCCCATTTTTCCGTTGAAGGAATCCGAACAGAGAATTTCTGTGAATCCACCCATGTATCGGAATTGCGCGTCGCCTGCTTGAAGGGGAGAAGCAATTAGGTTCCTGCGGGAATGTTGGTTATTGTCCATGGACTGCCCTGCTCCCAGTGGTTGGGGCAGCTTCACTGTTCGTCACGCACATGGTGGACTCCCCCCACAAACCCTGAACCTATTTCAGTCCGCCGACCACCTTTCCTGGGCATCACACGCTGTCAGAAGTCGGGTAGAAAAATTTTCAAGGCTTCGCCTCAGGAGTCGATAAACAAAAGCTAGGTTGTGCGCCATAGAAAATCGCCTATTGAAGAAATAAGAAAAAGGAACTTGTTCTATCCCACCCTAATTAGCTGGAAAATTCTCCCCAATATCTTGATCCAGGTGAACGGCCTAAAAATGTTGAAAAGATATTCCATCCACAACGATGTTGAATGACTCAATGCTTTCGAAGGAGGAAAAATTCATGAAACGAATCTCTTTTTTAACGGGAACCATTGTGTTGGCATGCCTTTTTGCGGCCGCAAGCGTGAACGCCCAAGAAATTTGTCGAACGGCTGGGTTCTGGGGGACCCATGCAGCAGTAGACCCGGACAAGCCGGGATCGACCAATATTACAGAAGAGGTCATGAAAGCGTGGCTTATCTCTCAAGGTGAACCCCTGACTTTTCTTCCTGGTGGGGGCTGTGTGAACGAGTTTGGCCCGGTTAGTTGCAATTTTGAGCCACCCGGTCCGGCCGGGAGTCCGAAAGAATGCCGTGAGGCTAAGCGAAATGCGGAAACCGTCCCCAGCATCGATGTCTTTGGGACTTCGGTCTTGGACATTTGTGGACAAATGATCTCCCTTAATGATGTCACCCCACCCATGGACCCTGCCCCTGTGGTGGAGGCGTTGTGCGTCAGTCCGAAAGGGGATCCTAATTTACAACTTGCCCGTCAACTCACGGCCGCCGCACTCAACTGCATTATGAGCGGGGGCGGACCAACGTGTGCAGGAACCAGCATTGGAAGTGAATTTTCGCAGTGCAATTCAGTGTGTGGAGACCCTAGCCAAGTTGATCAAATCAGTCTGTGCATCGAAAAGGTGGACTGCTTCAATAATGGGGGAGTCTGGGACTACACCGCTTCGTACTGTCAAGACGTCACAAATTCATGCCACGACCAACCGCTAACCTTCACAATTGGCGGTGGACCGGTCCTTGAATAAGAATCATTTCTTTGCAGGAGTGCCTGGTGGCTGGGCGAATAGGACTTTCTCCCTCTTGAAAAACCTTCGGAACACTATAGTGAAAGGAAAGGTCAGGTGGGCACACGCCGTGGTTGCGGGGTGTGCCCTCTTTTTTTACCTTGGACAGGTGAGCCTTGCTCAGAAATTAGACGAACCGGTATCGCTCAGAAAGGAAATGGAGGTCCTTAAAGCCCAACAAGCCGAAATGCAAAAAGAGCTTAAAGAACTAAAGGCGCTCCTGATGCAACAACGGGGCTCTGATTCCAAATTACCGGTTAACCTTGTCCTCAACATGGATCATGAGCCCTTCAAAGGGCAACCGGAGGCTCCACTGATTGTCGTTGAGTTTACCGACTACCAATGCCAGTTCTGCCGGCGCCATTCCCAACAGGTCTTGCCCAGAATCGAACGAGAGTACATTAATCCCGGGAAGGTGAAATATGTTGTGCGAGATTTTCCCCTTCAAGCCATTCATAAGTCCGCGTTTCAGGCAGCCACCGCGGCGAATTGTGCTGGGGAGCAAGGAAAATACTGGGAAATGCACGATACCCTGTTCAAAAATGGAACCTCAAATCCCTCCAATTGGGAGCACCAGGCTCACGCCTTAGGACTTAATGCCATCCAATTTTCAGAGTGCCTAAACGACGAAAAACAGGCTCAGGGAATCGTCAAGGATTTGAGTGAGGGACGAGCAGCAGGAGTCCGAGGAACCCCAACGTTCTTCTTAGGAAAAGCCGTACCAAAGAGTAACCGGGTAAAAGTGCTAAAAGTGTTGAGGGGAGCCCAATCTTTTCCCCGTTTTAAAGAAGCCATAGATACCCTCCTGGCCATGGAAGATGACACTTCAGGATAGTCCAGCCCTATTCAGATTTCGAGACTTCACTGTTGTCAATAGATCCTCTTCTTTGCCTTCCTGTACAATTCCCTCGGAGTCCCCATCACTGCTGGCGTCCTCTATCCATTTTTTGGGCTCTTGCTTAGTCCCATGATTGCCAGTATGGCCATGACGTTTGTCTCGGTGTCTGTGACCACCAACGCCTTGCGGTTGCAGAAGGTGGCTCTCTGATTGTTTAAACGGTCTCTTTGTTAGGCCTGCACGGGCTAAAATTCCTTCTTGTCATTAGGAATCCCCTCCCTCCCACCTTTTGTCCCAAGTACGCACTTTAACAACCCCATCCCCTGTTCCATTCCCATTAGGGCAGTTGCACTTTTATGGGGATCGTTGGCCTAAAGGGATACTCTCAGAGAAAGGGTTAAAGTTTATTTCCGAAAAGCCGATAAAGGAATCGACTATTTTTAACTTTTTACCAGACCCTGGAGCAGAGCTTATGAAGCCGATTAAACAACTTCTCCTTGTTAGTGGCTTAGTGGGATTTTTTGCCTTAACAGCTTCCCCGACCATGGCAGACTCTATCACCCTTTACGGGGGAGGATCGGGGGTTGACGGGGCATTGCTCGGTGCCTCAGCTCAGTTCGATATCGCCGGGGATTTTTTGACTCTCACTTTGACCAATACGGCCCAAAGTGACAACACAACCTCGGGCCAGGACCTATCAGCCAACACCCTCTCCGGTCTTTTTTGGGATTGGACGGGGAGTCCCATCTTGAATCCCATATCGGCGAGTATTCTAGCGGGATCTTTAGTTCAGGCAGACACCTGTAGCCCCGGACCATGTAATGATTCAACCACCAATGTGGGAGGGGAATTCGCCTTTAATACGGGAATTGGAGATGCCGGTTATGCCATCGGAAGTGCAGGGTGGATTGGCTTAAGTGGGGGAAACTTCGGCGGTCCCAACTTAGATGGGCCGGGGAGTCCGGGTGGGATAAATTTTGGCCTCATTTCCAATGATCCAAGCTTTCTCCCCAATGGAGGGTTAATTAATGATCCGCTGATCAGAAACGCTGTGGTCTTCACATTTTCAGGGGCCACAGGCCTCTCGCTGGAGGAGATCACGAATGTCAGCTTTCAATACGGGACGAATTTGTCCGAACCTAATATTATTGCTAACCCTGAGCCTGGCACCCTTCTCCTGTTAGGTTCCGGCCTTGCCGGCCTTGCCGTCTGGAAGTGGCGGGAAAAGCGAGTCAAAGGGGTCCCGACCTGACCTATCACAAAGTTGTTTCCCTCTAGTCTCATGATGGGTTCGACTTTCACTTACCAGAATAGCGAACATTTGTTGGTTCCCTAAAGACTTCTCCCTTGCATTCCGGTTAACACCAACCTCTTAAGCCCCAAGATTGACGGAGATCTCCAAGGCGCACAAGCCGATCAGGGCACGAATTTTGCTATTTTGCTAAATGAAATGAATAACTGGGCACTCAGGAGCTTGAGAGCCGTACCGTCAGCAAAGACAGACCAACAAACCTAGACAAATTTCTATTGGTTTTTGACACCAGCATCGGCATTCCCAATAAAACTTTGCACTCCATTCTTTAATAAAAGGAATGGAACGCTTTTGCCCTATCCAGGCATATATTTCCGGAAATCCCTAGAAAGAGGAGTTTTCCAGATTTTCAGGTGAATGCCGATAGGAGGGTTGGGAAACTCATGCCAATTGGGGAAACGACCGGTAGTGTGGCGCCTCAAACCTGGAATTTTAATGATTCGGGGCAGATGGCCCACAGGCAACTTTTTTCTACAATTACGGAAATTGGCGAATCCCCCCCCCCGCAAGGTGTGGGAATTTATAAGGAGATAAGGTATTAAAAGTAAGGAGGCATCCCTTGGCATATTTAATGCCTGTTTATATGTAAAGGGTAAAAGGAGGAAACAATGAGGCATCTCTGGGAATTCATTAGAACAGTGGTGAGTGTGAGTCTGCTGGTGGCCTTAACGGGAACACCAGCCTTGGCCCTCGTGGGTGCCGGAGATGCGCCCGGTCTGGCCCGCGCCGGGGACGCGCCCGGTGTGGCCCGTGCCATTGAGGTCCAGGAAAGCCATACTCCAAGCCTGCTGAATGTGCAAGGAGTTGTCGGTACAGCCGTGGGCCTGAGGGCCGATGGGGCGCCGGTGATAAAAATTTATACGGAGGACCCAGGGGTCGGCGGACTCCCCAACCACTTGGATGGGGTCCCGGTTGTGGTGGAGGTGACCGGTAAGATTTTTATCCTTCCTAAACCTCCTGGCACCCCAGGGGGAGGTGGGGGAAATGGGGGTGGGGGCGGGGGCGGTGGTGAAGAGGATCCCCCGAGTCCCGAGTGCGATCCGACCGCGAAATGCGACCGACCGGTCCCGATTGGGGTGTCAACTGGCCACCCAAGCATTACGGCCGGCACCATTGGGGCGCGGGTGATTGATGGAAGCGGCAATGTATACGCCCTCAGCAATAACCATGTCTACGCAAATGAAAACCTGGCTTCCATAGGCGATGCTGTGATACAACCGGGGACATATGATGGGGGTACCAGTCCGGCCGATGACATCGGTACCCTCTCCGCTTACAAATACCTCGACTTCACTGGCGGGGACAACACCATAGATGCGGCGATTGCGATAATAACCAAGCCAGGCGATCTCGGGAACTCCACGCCCTCCAATGGCTATGGGACCCCGAAATCGACGACTGTCGTGGCCTCTTTTGGCCTGAAAGTCATGAAGTATGGCCGAACGACTGGACAGACCAAGGGGAGGGTGGACGCCATCAATGCTACCGTGAACGTGGGATACAGCTCTGGGACAGCGAGATTTGTGGGTCAGATCATCATCAAACCTGGAGGGTTTAGCGCAGGCGGGGATTCCGGATCATTGATTGTGGTGGAGAAGGGCGCAGACAAGAGGAAACCAGTGGGACTCCTGTTCGCTGGGAGTCCGATTCTCACCGTCGCCAACCCGATCGACGCGGTCCTGGAAGAATTTGGAGTGACCATTGACGGGGAGTAACGCCTGAGCTTGGCATTTTATAGTGGAGTGCAATCCGTGACGGGGAAGAGGTCGAAGGCCCTCTTCCCCGTTTCATTTTTAGCAATTAGAATAGGGGTGTGGAGTTGCGTGGGGAAGCCTTCCGAGATCGTTCGTGGTTTCTTGGGGCCATAGGGTTCGTGGTCGTTGTGGGTTCTCACTTGCTTGGTATGGGGACCATGTCCTCCGGCGGACAGGAAGCGGGAGATGGAAAGGGGAAAAGGCCAATGACCGAAAAAACAATCAACGATGTCCTGAAGGAGCACACGGATCGCCTGATGGCCTTACAAGGGGTGGTGGGAACTGCTCAGAGCCGATGTGCTGGGAAGCCGTGTATCAAAGTCTATGTGGTCGAGAGGACTCCCGAGCTCCTCAAGCAGATCCCGGCGAGCCTTGGGGGGTATCCAGTCGAGGTCCAGGAAGCTGGAGAGATCCGAGCGCTTGACTCCAAGTAATTAAATTCCCCCCTTTCCTCTACGGCTGACCAAAACCCGGAAAACTGAGCCACCTAGAAGTTAAGGAAACGATCTGACACGTGGCCCTTCTAGGGGGGAGGACCCGAAAATAGCAAGGAAGGGGAACACGGAAGAACAGATCCTGCAGGTGCTGCGCCTGCCAAGCCAACGGCACAACTCGACCACGGGCAGGTTAAAATCCCCAAGCTCTGCCTGGTACTGTTTACTTGGCAGGGTAACCAAAATTGAGAATGTATGCGGAAGTCCCAAAACCGTTGGATTAAAGCAAACAATTTTGGTTGAGGTTGGCTTGTACCGGCCTCCCACCCCGCAAGGGTACTTGGATCTACCCTTAGTCTTTTGGCAAGCCCTTTTTAGGTAATCCCGTTTGTCTTTCAGTAGATTGGAAATCTCTCTCCGGTGGATTTGGCCTTGTCAAATGGAGGGTCGCCCATGAACTGGATGAGTTTAAGCATGGAGTGAAGGCAGGATTTATTTTGTTGGCTTCCAACATATAGATGGTGGCTTCACTAAGCCCTAACTGGCTCCCAACCTCCTTTTGTTGGAACCCCAAATCCAATCGTTTTTTCCTGATACGATCTCACAATGTCTTGATCTCTTTGGGATATAATCGATTTGGTTTTGAAGCCTTCAGGGTGATATGGCAAAAAGGCTACGCAAGATTGGGGTTGTGAGGCCCTTGGATTTGGAGTTGGAAAAGGGTAATTAGAACTTCTGTTCATCAACTGACTTAACATTCATTCCAAGGTTCTGGATGTGGTGAGAAGACCATTTACTTGGCGTGGCAGGTTTAAAAAAGTGGTTTTGGTTGGAATCGGACTGGCTCTGGGCCTGATCTCTGTGGAGGCCCTGGGGTCTGGGAAAAATGGATTTGACCTTACTGTCCATAAGGTCCCCCTTGGGGAAATTATCTCAGGTGGCCCCCCCAGGGATGGAATTCCAGCCATTTTAAACCCGGTGCTGATCCCCGCAAAAGATGCCACCTTCCTTCGGGATGAGGACCGGGTCCTGGGAATCGCACAAGGGAAGGATGTTAGAGCCTACCCCGTGAAAATCCTCAACTGGCATGAAGTCGTGAATGACACGGTGGCAGGGAAGCCGGTGGTCATTACCTATTGCCCCCTGTGTGGGACTGGTATCGGCTTTGATGGCCTTATTGAGGGGCGCACGTACACCTTCGGGGTTTCTGGCCTTCTGTATCAGAGCGATCTCTTGATGTACGACCACCAAACAGAAAGTTTGTGGTCGCAAATTGCCATGGAGGCAGTGACTGGTTCGATGGCGGGTCAGAAACTTCGGCATTTGTTTCTGGAACACACCACTTGGGGGGAGTGGAGGCGAACTCATCCGGAGACTCAAGTCTTGTCCACCAAGACCGGCTTTTTCCGGGACTACAATCGGGACCCCTACCTTGGCTATGGCCAACGGGTGGATCTCATGTTTCCTACTCAAAACATGAATTCTCGGTTTCATCCCAAGGCATGGGTTGTCGGGCTTGAAGTG
>JACZVJ010000107.1 GCA_022572725.1 Nitrospinota bacterium
GGTGGCTCTTGCTGGAGTGACGCTGGTTTGGGATGATCCACTGATGGGTCCTCGATCTGGTGTTCTCCTCAATCTTCCGCAACTCCCCTACGAAGTGGCCTGGCAGCTTCAAAAAACCTTAATGGCTGAGCGGGTGGAGGATCGCCGTCCTGACACCTTGGTGCTGGTCGAGCATGAGCCGGTCTATACACTGGGCCGGACGACGAAGGAAGCTCATTGGGGGGGAGAGGCTGATTTACTTCGGAGCCAGGGCTTTGGCGTGTATGAAATTGAGCGAGGAGGGTCCGTGACCTATCACGGCCCCGGACAAATCGTCGGCTATCCCATTCTCCGGCTCCGGGATTATTGTTCCGGACCGAAGGCGTACATGCGGATGTTGGGGGAGGTGATCATCCGCGTTCTCGGTGAATGGGGGATTCAGGGACAACGAGCTGAGAAACAGATAGGAATTTGGGTGAGCGATCCCCAGCACCTCGATGGCCCCTTGGCCAAGATTGCGGCAATGGGAGTGCGGATTACACGTGGGGTGACAATGCACGGTTTTGCACTCAACGTTTCCGTCGATCTGGAGCCGTTTACCTGCATTGTTCCATGCGGGATTGAGGGATGCCAGGTCACCTCGATGGCTGGGGTGCTAGGTCGGTCGCCGGATTTGAGTGCGGTTCGGGAACAGGTTGCCCGGCATTTCGCTGAGGTTTTTGGTCTGGAGTGGAAGGAGAAGTTTACCGAAGCCCCCCTCACCTTCACTTTTCCCGCCACCAATCAAATTCCCCACCCGCCGCACACATGAATATTTGCTCCGGTGATGTACCGCGCGTCGTCTGATAGGAGATAGCGCACCGCGGAAACCGTATCTTTTACCTCGCCGATGTACCCGGCCGGCACTTTCTTGGCCATCCCCTCTAGCTCCTCAGGTGGAGCGCTCCCCGAATTAATGAATCCCGGCGAAATAGCATTCACCGTAATCCCATCTGGAGCGAGCATTTTGGCGAGGGTCCGGGTGAGAATGAGCACACCGACCTTGGCAATGTAGTGAGCCGTGACTTGCGGCTGCGCTTCCATTTTATCCGCATTGGCCATGCTGAATGAGATGATGCGCCCGTATTTCCTGGCTTTCATGCCAGGGGCCACAGCTTGCGCAAGGTAGAAAATAGGGTGCAGGTTGTTGGTAAACATTTCGTTCCAGCCATCAGATGTCTCCTTGAAAAGATTGACGCGGTGATATGGTCCTGCTCCATTGATCAGGGCGTCGATCTTTCCCCAGGTCTGCTCAACCTGCTCTGCCATCTCCCTTGCCGCGAGAGGATCTGAAACATCACAGCGGATGGAGAGCGCCTGCCCCCCTTGGTCGGTGATGGCCTTTGTGGTGTTGGCTGCGTCCTCGTCACTCGTTCGGTAACAAATGGCGACAGCCCATTTCTGTGAAGCCAAGTCCAGAGCGATGCCACGTCCAATGCCCCGTGCCCCGCCCGTGATCAGCGCTACTCGTTGTGCCATCCTCTCTTCTCCTTAGGAGTGACAAACCCCTTTAACAATCAAAGTGATGAATGACCATGATAGGTATGTGGACCCCCCATTCGTTTGGGAATTCGGCTAGCCAGAGTCTGCAATACCCGGATGGTGCGGGTGGAAAAGCCTCGCTTCCCAGGCCCTCGCGCTTCGTCAATAAATGCCTGAAGGTCCTCGATGGTATCAAGGTCCCGCAGGTTCTCTAGCAATCCCATCGTCAATCCCAGAGACTGGGCCGTGTGCTGACTTCGAGTAAAAACCTGATCGGTTGACCAGGAAACGTCAATAAACAACTCCGGGATTGGGGTTTTCAATCCAATCAGATAGTACCCACCGTCCAGCGTCGGTCCCAACACCATATCGTATTCCTTCAATAGTGTGAGGGCTTGATGAAAAGAGCCTGTCGGCAGGGTGGGTAAATCCGTCCCAACCAGAATGGCATATCGGTAGCCTTTGTCGAAGGCTGTTTGAAATGCATGATCCATCCGACGCCCAAGGTCTTCACCCACCTGATCCCAAAGTTGAACCCCATGGCGGGCGGCCAAGGCTTTAAAAAACGGGTGTTCCTTCGATGGAGCACAACCCAGGAAACGGTCAAGTCCACGCACGGTCTTGCTCCGCTCAAGAATGTCCAGAACGACACTGCCATGAAGACTAGCTGCTTCATCGGGGGTCAAGGGTGGACAAAGCCGGGTTTTGACCTGACCGGGGATTGGCGCTTTGGCAAAGATGATCAGGGCTGCGTCGGAAGGCATGAGGGGTGAGGAGGGAGGCGAAAGATCAAAAGTCACAGATTTTCCTTTCCCTTTTTGGTTTATCGTCTCTCCCTTCTTACCTCTTGCTTTGGCCATAGGCCTTTTACCGGATCGTCCCATAGAAATGGTGCAAGGTACGGGGGCTTAGCCCAATCCAATAGAGGAACCGCAGGATCCACATCTGTAGAATGGTACGAACAAGACCATTTTCTTCCCAACGGCGGAAGGAGGTCGTGACCTTCGCACGCAGGGCGGCGACGCGACCCATTCGTTTCAGGCGGCGCGTGAACTCCACATCCTCCATGATAGGAATGTCTGCGAACCCACCCATCTCCTGAAAGACCGATCGTCGCACGAAAATGGCGTGATCCCCTGTGGCAACTCCAGACCAACGGGAGCGGAGATTCATGAGACTACTGATGATCCATGCCCACCCCCTGTCCTCCTCGAACCGGACATCAAACCGACCCCCCACGCACTCAGGATCGGACAGGGCCTTTTCTATTGCGCTTCGAGCCTCGGCGGGCAGTCGCGTATCGCCGTGGAGGAAAATCAAAACATCCGCGCGCGCTTCGGCTGCGCCGGTATTCATTTGAATGGCTCTTCCCCGTGTCGAAGACAGGACCTTGGCGTGCTCGTGCCCGGCCCCTCGAATAGAGGATTCTGCGATTTGAATGGTGTGGTCTTGACTTCCTCCATCGACCACGAGGATCTCCTCGAATTGGAGTTGCCGGACGTAAAGGAGAGCGCGGGAAAGGATGCGCTCTTCATTCAAGGTCGGAATGATGATCCCGATGGTCATTGCCTCTCCGAGCAAGTTGATAGGGTGGAATGGGTTGGGGAGGGATTTGAGGAGCCTGAGTCGGCTAGGACTTTTGGGATGGCTTTTTGGGGGTTTGAAACATGAAGTAGACGACCAGTGCAATCGTTCCCCACTGGATGACGTATTTATGCCAAAAGAGCACCTCTCCATACTGGATGAAGGCCAGAGCGCAAAGAAGTGAAAAAGCGACCACGGTATAACGAACTGTGGGAATTTGGATCGAGGAATGCGCCCAAAGCCCTAGCCCCCCGAAGTAGATGATCATCGGAAAGACGCTGATTTCCGTTCCAGTACCCAAGGACAAAAACACTTGAATAAAGCCGATGAACACCATCGCCGAACCGAGAAACCGCATGGCGACTTTCATTTGAAGCGCTTCGTGCGCCTCGGTGTCTTCTTCAGGAGGCGGGAGGGGTCGCCGAGGCGCCGTCATGCCCGGTGGGGAGTCCGGCACCATTGGGGGAGGCTGTTGGTCCTTTTCTTGATCCTGGGCCATGCTCACCATTTGAAGTGTTTGCTCAAGGTCAATCCCTGCTGGTGGTATGAGGAGCCCAATGCCATCCCATAGACCTGTGAGGGAGTCTCAAGCATTTTCTCGTATACAACCTTAAAGAAGGTTTGTCCATCGTATATGGTAAACGGCACATCATGCGGCCTCACTTCCAGCACGGCTTGTGTCCCTTTTTGTTTATTGTGAGTGACCCCAAACCCAGGGTCAAAAAATCCTGCGTAATGGGTTCGGAGTTCCCCACATGCCGCTTCATAGGCTACCATTTCTGCCGCGTACCCAATAGGGACCTGAATTCGCTCTTTCGACGCCAAAATGTAAAACTCTTCCGGCTCCAATATGACCGTACCATTGGTATGCATTGGGACCGGTTCCCAAAACTCCAAAGCTGGGTAAAAACCAATTTTTGACAAATCGATTACATCGCTATTTTTTTTTGCCTTATACCCTACAAGAGCCCCCCCGGCTTTGCGATCACCCTGCAAATCAATTCTAAGAAATAAGCCTTGGTGTATTCGGACCTCACGGGGAAGGAGGGGTAAATTGGGATGGTCAGGATCGGCATTGTTTTTGTAGAGCAATGAAGTTTCTCGGTGAAGGCGATGTAATTGGGTATCAGAAAGTTCAGGGTTTCCAACCGCTAAGCGAAGTTGATTAAGTGCGAGGCCAGCTTTCACTCTAATAGTAAAGGATCGAGAAACGATTTCGAGGAAAAGAGAACCTTTGTAGCCAACGGGAATTTCATCAAACCCTACATTGAATTTTGTAATGACCCTGGTAAAGATATCCAACCGACCTGTGGAACTTTTGGGGTTAGCCTTTCCACCAATATTCTTAGGGAGTTCAAGTTTCTCCATTAAGGGGACCAGGTACACATGGCCTTTTTCTAAAATTGCCCCATCACCATCATCAAGGGGAATCTCATACATAGTCAGATGTTTAAAAAGATCTTCACAATTCGTTTGCTCACCAAATGTGTCAGTCCGTTCAGGAAGAAAACTACTTCGGAGGCGATAGGCTTTGGCCCCCAGGCGCAAATCCAAACTGGCGGGTTGGACTTGTCGGTCTTCAATCTGAAGGTCTGCACTGATGACACGTTCCTTGATGAGCCGTCTTATTTGTTGGTAGGGCAAGATGCCGTGTTTCTGGAGAGTGGCCATTAAAATTCGTCCAGGGCCCCGTTGCCACACAGACCACCTGGTGAGGACACTCCAACCATGGGTAATTCCCGTGGGCGGTCTTGTTCGGGCTGAGGGTAATGATACGTTTTGTTCTCGTAGTTTTTCAGCACCGCTCCGTTTTCATCCAACTGTAACAGATATTCATTGGGGAGGATCGGAATCTTTCCACCACCCCCTGGTGCATCGATGACAAAGTGGGGAACAGCCATTCCACTCGTGTGACCTTGCAGGGCTTGAATGATTTTCATCCCCGTTTCCACGCTGGTCCGGAAATGATTGGTGCCTTTCGTGAGATCGGCTTGATACAGGTAGTAGGGTTTCACCCGGGCGAGTAATAACTGGTGCATGAGCCGTTTCATGATCTCCGGATCATCGTTGACCCCTTTGAGAAGCACCGTTTGAGCACCCAAGGGGATCCCTGCATCCGCCAGACGACCACAGGCCTCTTTGACCTCTGGGGTGAGTTCATCCGGGTGGTTAAAGTGGAGGTTCATGTAGATGGGGTGGTACTTTTTCACGATTTCACAGAACTCGGGAGTGATGCGCTGAGGGAGGGTTCCTGGAACCCGCGTGCCAAAACGAATGAGTTCCAGGTGGGGAATGGCCCGAAGGGTTTTCAGGATTCGTTCGATTAAGTTGTCGGGAAGAAGCAAGGGGTCCCCTCCAGAAAGAATGACGTCCCTCACTTCTGTATGTTCTCTTAAATACGCGAAGGCTTGGTCCAGTTCCCCCTTCTTCAAAAATCCGGGCTTTCCCACCAACCGTTTCCTCGTGCAAAACCGGCAGTAAATGGGGCATTGGTTCGTCACCATGAGCAGAACCCGGTCGGGATAGCGATGCACGAGGTGAGGGACGGGGCTATCGGTATCCTCTTCGAGCGGGTCGTCCTGAGCATCGATATCGTCCATTTCAATCGCTTCCGGCACCACCTGTTTCCAAATCGCATCGCCTTTTTCTTTGATGGTGGCTAAGACGGTCGGGGTAATCCGCATGGGGTAAGCTCCCACGACCTCCTCCACCTCCTTAGGGTCCACACCGAGATGCTTGGCCAAATCTTCGGGTTTGGTAATGCTCTCGGCTAGGATTTGTTTCCAATCGTCCATATAATCACCCTCACGCTTTGTGGGTTAAGTTGGGCGCAGTTGATCTTCCGCGAGCTAGAGTGGGTGTCCCCCCGAACTGGAATCGGGTGTGGTCGTTCGATGGCTGGATTCTCCCTCTCTGTGCCTTGGTCCCTACGAATTCGGAGGATAGGAGTCAAGGTACGCCAAAATCTCGGAAGTTTCAGTTAATACCGTTTCGCCGTCAACCAA
This sequence comes from Nitrospinota bacterium, assembly GCA_022572725.1. Lineage (GTDB taxonomy): Bacteria > Nitrospirota > Nitrospiria > Nitrospirales > UBA8639 > JACZVJ01. Next base: position 6,090 of record JACZVJ010000107.1, read on the forward strand.
GACGGGAACATAATACTGCCCCGAAGCTTCATAGACCTGCTTTCGGAAGGGTCTGAGGTCGGGGACAATCTCATCCTGATAGTCAATCCCCAGCTCATCGAGCTTTTCCCGGACAAGAGCACATTCCGGGCACCATTCCGTGTGATACAGGGTCATAACGTATCCTCGTAGGGATGAGGACCCCTCTCATGACTCGCTCGGAGAGCCTACGGAACATGGAGCCATGATGGCCTCGCGCATCCCGTGAATCACTTTCTTGTCTTTTGGGCAGATGGTGGCCAGAATCCCACCCAATGTGGCCTCATTGCCCTCGATGAAATAATAGGGAGAGAGCCGCACCCTTCCCGCCATTTGAACGAAATCATCAGCTTCTTCATCGAAGTAACCCAGCTCGTACTGCCGCCCCTTATGAAATTCTTGGAGGACATACGGGGTGTTGGGAAACGAAGCCAGGGCGTCATTCAACACCGAGGCCCATTCTGATTGAGGAAGGTCGTGCCCAATTGATACTCCACGACTTCCCCAGGCCAGTTCCGAGAATCCCGACGGCTTCACCACATAGTGCCGTTGCCGCTGTGAGGCCAGAGCCAGCTCTCTCCAATCCGCAACGGCATGACCATCCAGGCGCAGGTCCGGGATGACAGCCGATGGGGGAAGAGGGCTTGGATCCAACACCCAAGTTCGCGGGATGAGCCGCTGCAAGAGATCAAACCCCTCGTCACCCAAGGCTTTGATCCAAAAGGGTTCTAGGATGGGATGTCGAAGCAAGGCCAAGGCCAGCTTTTCCTCCATCCAGGGTTTGTAGGGAGGCGTCACGACCACTCGTCCCTTTTTGGCGCTATACATGACCAGCTCGGATTTGGGAATATTTTTGAGATCGAACAGTTCAAAAAAACGATACACGAGGGCCACGGGTTTTTCGCCGGAAGGCGTTGGAATCATCAAACCCTCTTCGGTAAAACGGACCTCATGGGGATGCACACAATAGGCTTCAAGGCCCCATTCATGTACGCGGGAAGCGATCCAGCTCATTTCCGCACGATAGGCCTCGGCCTCATCCGAGACCACAATGGCGAGGCATCCCGGTCGGCCTCCCATTTGGAATTGGGCCATCCCCGCAAAGGCCTTCACTATTCCATCCCCACCGCCCACGATCGGGTCACCCAATGCCGCGTAGGCGTGGGACATGCTGCCTGTTATCCCGATGCCACCGGGGACGGAATCAAGTTCCGTGATGCTCATCCCCTCTTCAGTGAGGATGATATCAGGTCGAATCACATCGGGGACGAGGCCCCGAAACCGTTTCATGCGGCCGAATTCAAGCAACCTTTCGGGTTTTCCTTTGTCCAAATAGGTGTGGACCCACGTGGGCTGCTTCCCTTGAACACTTTCCACATACAGGGCATCTAACGCTCGGGAGAAGGCCAGAAGATGGTTTCCCAAGGAGTGGAAAAAAGAGACATCCTGTGGTTGTAAGGAAAATGGGAAAGGGGAGACTCGCCAAGGCACACTGGGGCTTTTGCCAAAGAGCTCATCCTTGACCAGAGTGTCGTGGATCGATCGCCAACGCTGGCGCAAGGCAAGCCCATCCCCAGACCCCTCTCCTGAGAACACACCTTCAAAAGTTGTGACGACCTCTCTCTTTAGCATGGCTTCCCAGCGTGGGGGGTGGAGGTTCTTCGGTCGGGTAGATCGCTGACCTTACGGAGCCTTTGGAAAGGCGGGCTATGTGTTGGCACCTTGTATGTTGACTGAAGCCCCAAGGTTGGCGATCAGGGGAAAAGAGGATCTCACAAGTCAAGCGTGTTTGTAACATAACATGCGTTGTTCCATTCAGACAAGGGAAGCGAAGAATCAAATTTTGTGCCCTGGGGATCTGAGGTGTTATTGCCACTGTCCCTCATTGAGAATCAGCCTCCCCTTGTCCCCCTTTACCCCCCTCAGTATAATGCCCAACCAGCGTGTAAATGGTCGGACACGTCGGCCCCAAAAAGGATCTTTTGCAGATGAAAGGCAAAGAGTTAGACATTGAGCACTATCGCCTGACTGAAGAGCCGTTCTATGAGGAAGTAAGCGGCGAAGTTGGGCTGGTCACGATTGCGGCCGAAAACCGCATGCCCGTGATGCTCAAAGGTCCCACTGGGTGCGGCAAGACACGCTTTGTGCAATACATGGCGTATCGCTTGGGGCGCCCGCTGATCACCGTGGCTTGTCATGAGGACCTGACCGCCACCGATCTCGTTGGCCGGTATTTGCTCAAGGGTGAAGAAACCGTGTGGATGGATGGGCCTCTCACCCTGGGGGTGAAACATGGCGCGATTGTTTATCTGGATGAAATCGTCGAAGCCAGAAAGGACACAACCGTTATTATTCATCCATTAAGCGATGACCGACGCTTCCTGCCGATTGAAAAGCGGGGCCAAATGATCGAAGCCGTGGACGAGTTCATGTTAATCATTTCCTACAACCCTGGCTACCAAAGCGTGTTAAAGGAACTGAAGCAAAGCACCAAGCAACGATTCCTAGCCGTTGAGTTTTCCTACCCTCCCCAGGAGATCGAAACCCGAATTATCGAGCATGAGGCCAAGGTCTCCAAAGAGATGGCGCAGCAGCTTGTGAAACTAGGGGGCAAGGTTCGGAATCTCCGCAATCACGGGCTCGAGGAGGGCGTCAGCACCCGGCTTCTCATCTATGCAGGGTCGTTGATGCAACAAGGCGTCGTCCCAGAGCGAGCCTGCGATGCGGCGGTGACCCAGCCGATTACCGATGATCCCGACATGCAGCGGAGCATTCAAGAGTTGGTCAAAGCGATTTTCTAAACCGAATGGACTAATGGGAGTTGATCTAATGAAGAGCGCACTTCCCTTGCTTCTGGTAGCAGTCCTGGTAGGGGTAAACGGCTGTAGCAGCCTGTTTCACCCACGGGCCGGGGAGGTTTTCAATCAGGCCAAAGGGGCGACCGGGGTCCAAACCGGTTTGGCTTTGATAGCCATGATGGAAACCAGTATCCAGCAGGCGATGAACGAGACCGGCGAAGCAGGGGGGTTGGCTGACCTTCATGACCAATTTCATGCCCTCCATGGAGCGTTCTGCCAAATGACAGAGGCGCAGACCACCACGACCGCATTTGCCCATTCGGTCACCCTTCGGAAAGAGATGGGGACAATTTTCCACCGGCTTTGGAAATACCGGGATGATCCAGTTCTACGGAATCTGCATCTCGGCCTGTTTGCCGCGCGTCTCCATGAACTGAAGATGGCACTCAAAGACATAAAAAGTTAAGGTGTTCAATTCCTATCAGCCCTCTTCAAGAACATAAAGGGCCAGCCATCGTGCGAAAGTCGGCCAATCCTCTCCTTCGTTATTCCGAAACTCCTCAAACCTGACTAGCCTCCCTTTCCGCTTCTTTTTCCTCGCCCCCTACGAGGCGGAGAGGAAAGGGTGAGGGGGGGGCAAGGTGGACATGAGTTCTGCAGGAATCAAGAGTAATCGGCTTGGCGTTCCGTTTGGCCAATGCCCTTGAAAGCCCATCCGAGAGAGCGCACAGGATGAGCGCTCTCTCTGGCCAGGGCACCCTGAATGATCGTAGGGTCATTGGGTTGTGTGTGGCCTAGCCCTTGGCTTACGAGAAGAGGCGTGAAGGCATTGACTCATGTTGTCACTTCCCCTACCCTCCCTTGGCGGGACCCTCGATAACAACCTCTCTAATTTTTCTCGGGCCTTGCGAGGTTGAGAGTACTGAATCCCGCCATCGCCCAAGACAGCGTCTGAAAATTGATCCAGCCTGACGGACACGGTCACGTGTCTACGACAGCGGCCCTGT
>JACZVJ010000210.1 GCA_022572725.1 Nitrospinota bacterium
CGTTGCTTCGAATGAACCTTCACCCTCCTCAATCGGCAAGTTGAGGGTCAACTTGTAGGAAACATCGGGGCGGAGATCGGCTATGAAATAAGCGCCATAAGCGCTGATATTTCTAACGATAATGTCTCTTTCGTCTTCTTTACCTCCAACGGTGAAAACAACGGTACCTTTCAGGGGTATTTTAAAGCGTTCCGCGATCCGCCGTTCCACTTCCCTTCGATCAGTTTCTCTTCGATCATCTTTCCTTCGATCAATCTTTTCCATGAGTTCCCCAATCATACCTCCGCGAAGTGTCGTTTTCAGTGTGTTTTCAGACCTTGTTTTCCTGTCCCCAAATTCTTTCACCGAGCCACCGTAATGGTTGGGTCTTTTGGGGCAGGTACGGGCAATTCGTAACGGTCCCTAATTTTCCGGGTCGATCGTCAGTGGTTGAGTTGCGGCGCTGGTTGAAAATTCTTCCTTGGAAGCCAAGCGTGGGAACATTCCAGTCAACAGATCTCTGGCATTACGCGAAAGATCCTCTGCAAGCACTCGAAAGGGCTTGCCGCTGAGCCAGGTCCAGGCGGCCAGGGGAAGCGTTGCCCAGCCCTTTAATCGCTCCCGGAGAGGAAGACCTCCCATTTCCAGGCAAATTTCATGAAACAATCGGCGGGCTTGGGCACGGCTCTGTGGGGTCGGGCCCACCATCATTGCCGGATAGATTCCCGGTAATCCGGCCATGACTTCTTGCCGTTGTCGCTCAGCCCGTGCTCGCAGCAATGGCTTTGGCGAGTTGCGCAGGTTCTTATAGCCCTGGAGCCATATGCGCATCAGCCGCACTAATGAAGGCCCCAATTGCAAGAAGTCCTGACGGTAAAGCTCCCTTTGCAGGGCTTCCAATTCAGGAGCCGAAAACTCAGGATGCTTGAAATGCATGGCAAAACCGTCCCAGCGTCGAAGGTCCGGATTGTGTTGGTGTTCCGGCAAATAGCGCCCTTCTGCCACCACCTGCCTATGAAAGGGTGTTCCGGGAAAGGCGAAATAAATAAGAATCTGGGTCAGGGAAGAGCCACACCGCAGGATTTTAATGAGGAGTAGAGATCCTCCAGGGATTTGCCTTTGAGCTTTCGATAGCCTGATCCCGTGCCTTCATAGGCCGTCCAAATGGTGCCAAAACCCATCTCGGAAATTTCATCGGTCCTAAAGTGGGAGAGACCGCGCACGCTGCCAAAACCCATGATGTTGAGGGGCTTGCCGCCTTCACGGACGCACTCAAGAAACTCCTGTGCCCGTCTCTTGTAAAGAAAAAAGTCTTCATCAATCAGAATCATGCCGCTGAGTTTGTCACCCTGTTCTTCGGCTCGGCGCTCCATGGCAAGAATCTCTTCATAGATTTCGCGTCCGGTTTTGAGATAGGAAACATATTTTCGCTTGAAAAAATGTGAGGTACAGCAAAAGTCACACCCGTTGGGACATCCCAGCCCCGCTGTGAGATGGGCAACCTTGGCATCCTGTTGAAAGGAGTACATGCGGACGGAAGGGATGGGTGCATAGGGATGCCTCACTGTGTGCTCCGCCTGCTCTCCCAAGAGACGTCGCAGGAAACCAATTCCTTCCTCGCGACAGATATCATCGGCGAAAGGTTTGAGGATCTCATCGGGCAAGACAGTCCCGTAGCCGCCCAGGATTATCTCTGCATTGGGGGCGTGCTTGCGGATGAGCTTTACCATGCGACGAACCTTGTGAAAAGTGGCGACAACGAAATTAATACCGACGTAGTCATAGTTGTTGAACTTCAGTTCACGGACCAATTCCCTTTCCGATGGGTAATGAAGGACCACGCAGGGAAGTTGGATGTTTTCGGCCAGGTAATCGATTGCCCAACAACGAATCACCTGGCGCAGGCTGAAGATGCCCTGGGCGCGAGTGACCTGAGCGTGAAAAAGCTCGGCACCTACCGAATCGCCTTCTCCGGGACCACCGAAGGGACGACACACTGATGTCAGAAGAATTTTTCGACTGGATTCATTCGTCTTTGCTAGCAATGGCGTGTACCCTCCAAAAAATGTGGTACAAGGTTGAGGGCTGGGTCAGGGAGATCTACGTTCCCGGACTCTTGGCCTCAGCAACCCAATCCTGGATGCGGGACAGGAGTGTTTTGTTGGATCCCGTCTTGGGAAGACAGCGGTCACACTCTTGCTCCAGCCCTTCGCACCCACCGTTGGAAAGGAGCAGTACTGGAGAACGGCGGTGGAACCAGCGAAGAAATTTTCGGGTCTGCCAGGATTCATCCGGCGTGGCGTCGTCATCGACGATAACCAAAAACGGCACGGTTGCACCCGCTTCAAGAAAAGATTCTTCCAGCGAGGTGGAAAGCAAAACCACAAAGCCTGCGTCCTCCAGGTTCCACTTCAAGCCTCTGACCAACTGTGAGTTGGGACTGATGAGCAAAATTTTGTCCATGATCTTGAAATCTTGTAGCACGTCCCGTTCCAATCCTGAGAGCCATGAGCCTTTCGGCTCTAGAAAAGGCACCTATCTTGCGTTTCAGTGCGAGA
>JACZVJ010000108.1 GCA_022572725.1 Nitrospinota bacterium
TTTGGGGTGAGTGACGGGTCTCGAACCCGCAGCCTCCTGAGCCACAGTCAGGCGCTCTACCCTTGAGCTACACCCACCACGCAGATTGTAGGCTACTGAAAACGAGAAGATTTGAAAGGAAAAAATTCTAACAAATGGTCGGAAGGGTCGCAAGGGACCATCAACCCAGCGTGATGTCTGGGCCGCAGTTTTCACAACACGAGTTTAGGGAGGCTTGGAGCCCTTTGTCTCTCGTGCATCAAACGCTTGCTGCATTTCCTCGAGGATGGCATGAGCTGTCGCTTGAGGGTCGTGGGCATCCCGAATTGGCCGTCCCACCACCAGGTAATCGGCCCCAGCCGTGATGGCCTGGGAGGGAGTGGTGACCCGCGCATGATCGTCATCGCTTTTTCCCAATGGCCTCACTCCAGGTGTGACGATCCAGACCCCTTGCCCAACGGCCTGACGAATAGCCTCCGGTTCCTTCCCCGATGCCACCACACCCTCACAGCCTAGCTCGGAGGCCAACTTGGCTTTGGCAACGACCACATCCTCCACGCTCCACTGAGAGCCGACCTCGCGAAGATCGTTTGTATCGGTGTTGGTCAATACCGTCACTGCAAGGAGCTTGAGCCCAGACTGCCTGCCCCTTCCATCAACTGCGGCCTGGAGAGTTTTCCGATGTGCATGGATTGTGAGAAACTCCACCCCCATCTCCGCCACTTTTGCTGTGGCTCGTTTGACAGTTTCCTGGATATCTAAAAATTTCAGGTCTAGAAAAACCCGTTTCCCCTGACCTAGCGCCCACCGAACGATGGCCGGCCCCTCGGCTGTGTAGAGTTCGAGGCCGATTTTGACGACCTCAACCAAGTCTTGGACTGTAAACAGCAAGCGGGTCGCGTCGGTAGCCGTTGGCACATCCAGCGCAAGGATGAGCCGCTCCTTCGCATTCACTCGCTCCATTAGAGGGTACTCCAGTCTCGCCTGGCCATTGACCGTTTTGGAGAAGGTATGTTAAGAACCTCCCAGCGCATTTTCCACACTGGAGGATTTGTATGCCCGTCGTCCATAAATCAACGATCAAACGTGCCCGCCAATCGGAGAAACGACGTCAACGAAACCGGGCCAATATGAGCAGGTCGAAGGCGGTTGTCAAAAAGATTAAACAGTCGATTGAGCAAAAGAACCTGGAGTCAGCCCAATCGCTTCTCCGCGAGGCCACCTCGGCCTTGCACAAAGCTTCCACCAAGGGCATTCTCAAACACAATACGGTGTCACGCCGAATTTCCCGTCTGGCGATTCAGGTCAATAAACTAAAGGCTTCCTAAGGCCTACCCGCAACAGGATGTGGAAATGTCAGGGTTGGGTCCCCTGCAGGGGTAGAAATCAGTGCGCCTTCTAAGATTCCACTCCTAGCATCGTCCTCATTGGGCCGAGGATTTGCAGAGAGCAAAAATCAGCGAGTCGAGAACCCGGGCAGGTTTCCCCGCCGCTCCCCCCTTCAACGCCCAATCGGTCTCTCCAAATAATCGGAACGCTTCCGGAAAGTGCGAGGGGGAAAACCGATCAACCAAGACAAAAAATTCCTGTTGTCGGTAAGGTGGCATACCAAGCCCCTTGGCCAATTCACCTCTGTTCCTTCCCTGGGCCAATCCATCCTTCGCTTTCCAGAGTCGGCGATACTGCCAAATCAACGCGCCGAGAATGCGCAGGGGAGCCTCTCCAGCTTCCAAATTCTTGGCAAGTATGGACAGGGCTAATCCGTAATTTTTCTGGCCGATCGCCCCTGCTAAGTCAAAGACGGAGGCACTAGCCTCACCCCCACAGACCGCTTCCACATCCTGAGGCCCAACCATGCGCTGGGATGGAACATATGAAGCGAGCTTGTCCAATTCCTGGCGTATTCCATACAGCCCCTGACCCCCCAGATCTTTCAGCACCAACACCGCATCTGGGCTTAACCGGATGCCAAGACTGGCTGCTTCATTTCGAATCCACCCGGGTCGATGGCTGTCATACAAAGCCCCGCAGTCGATCAGCACGGCACGATTCTTGACCGTTTGCACCCATTTCAATCGCCCGTCCAATTTGGATGCAGCAATGACCAGCGTAGTGGATTCGGAAGGAGCCAAAAAGTACGGGATCAGGGCCTCGCCTTCTCGGGCCGAAAGCTTTTCCGCCCATTTGACGACCACCACCCGATGGGAAGAAAACATTGGAACTTCCTGGACGTGGGACAGAATTTCGCCGGCATCGGTCTCATCCCCAAAGAGAACATCACAACAAAAGGTGTTGCCCCCTTCACTTTCCCCCCCGTTCTGAAAACTTAGGCTAGAGGAAGGTCCCAAGGAACCACCGGCGGCACGAATCATCTCAAGCGCCTGATCCCGGAGGTAGTCCTCTTCTCCAATGATGGCATAAAGGGGAGCCACCCCATTTCGCTGAATGGCCATCTTCAATTCATGGGGCTTCATGGCTGACTGTTTAATCTAAAGCGAAGGGTTGAAAGGGTAGAGATGGCTGGCTCATCAAAAGCAAGCGGGCCGCACTTTGCGATTCCAGGTCGGGCTTTGGATTCTTTCCTGTCGCTTGTGTGGCCGAAGGGATGAAGACCCCGTGCTCGCGAGCAATCCAGAACTTCCCCGCCAAACTTTGAGCTATTGTTTGGCCTGCTTGCTCAAAGGCGCGATCCTGAAGAACTTGGTTAAATTGGAGGGGATCCTGGCCGGTGTCGGGGTCGGGTGCTCGATCCTCCAAATACGCTGCCGACCCTGTGGCCGTTTGCCCCCACACGATCTTCCCAGTTTTCCTATCTTCAACCGTGATCCGGACCTCAACGGTTACGCGACTTTCGCGCGTTCGATCCGTGCTGAAGACTAGAGAATCGATTTTCACTGACACGATTTCCCCCTTCAGTAAGAAATCCGCCTGGGCTTCGTCACTTTGGATTGTCGCCCCGCTCCGGGTAGCAAATTCCTGCTTCACGTAAGCGGTGTACGTAAACTCGAGACCGCCCTGGAACGTCCTGTTCAAAAAATCACGGACAGCTAAGCGAATCGGGGCCTCCACCGGAGAAGGCGAGTTCAATCCATCTATCGAAGGACCCGGTCCTTCCACTGTGAACTGGTAGCCACATCCCGCATTGAAAACCAGAGCAATGAAAAGAGCCCCGGAAACCACCTCCCGGCCAGGAAAGAGGGCTTTCAGCTCGGAGAATGGGCGGTCAAACCACGAAGTTAACCAGTTTCTTCTCAACATAAATCACCTTGCGCGGGGTGGTGCCCCGAAGCCACTCGGCCAGCTTTTCATCCTTTTGGGCCAATTGGAGAATCTCATCCTTACTGGAATCTGCCGGAACCAGAATCTTACTACGGAGCTTCCCATTGACCTGAATGGGAATCGTGATCTCTTCACCGACCACCAGGGCCTGGTCATAGGTAGGCCAGGATTGATTGGCAATGCTCGGCTGGTTTCCGATCCGCACCCACAGCTCCTCGGCAAGATGCGGAGCGAAGGGAGCTAACAAGAGAAGAAAGGCTTCCGCTGATGCTCGGGGAAGAGGAGCGTCCCGCGCGATATCCCGAACAAACACCATGAGCTTGGAGATGGCCGTATTCAACCCCATGTCCTCAATGTCGGTGGTCACTCCTTGAATGGTTCTGGCGGTCAGGCGGGCCTGCTCAAGGGTCCCCGGCCCATCCACCAAAGAAGTTGGGCCATCCGTGTCCTCCCGATCTCCCGCAATGAGCCGGTAGGCGCGCTGTAAAAACCGGGACACCCCAGGGATAGACTCCGTTGACCAGGGGGCGCCTTTCTCGAGGGGACCCATAAACATCTCATACAGCCGCATGGAGTCCGTCCCGTACTCGACAATAATGTCATCGGGATTGACCACGTTCCCCCGGCTTTTGGACATTTTTTCCGTGACCTCTTCCAGCACCAGGCCATCGATGGTGGGATGGTAGGCGATGCCGTCTTCCCCCCAGCGGACTTCCTGAGAGGGAACCCAACGTGCCTTGAGTTCCTCCCCTTTGACCTTGTCCAGGGGGGTGTTATTCTCAAACCGGACCGCCGAAGAGGGGAACACCTTTGGCGTGACCTCCGGATCATCGGACAGATTGGTATCGAAATACCGGTAACTGTGGCCGAGGATCATCCCGGGATTGAGCAGTTTTTGAAACGGCTCTGGGGTATGGACCAATCCCAGGTCAAACAGAACCTTGTGCCAAAACCGTGAGTACAAGAGATGCAGGACCGCATGCTCGGCCCCGCCCACGTAAAGGTCCACGGGCATCCAATATCGCTCGGCGTCACGAGACCAGGCTTCCTGGGCGTTGTGCGGGTCGCAGAAGCGTAGGTAATACCAACAGCTCCCGGCCCATTGGGGCATCGTATTCGCATCACGAAGGGCCTTCTGCTTCGTGTCCGGATCTGTCACTTCTAACCAATTCCGCACCCTGGCTAAAGGCGGTTCAAATTCTCCACTCGGACGGAAGTCCTCAAGCTCCGGAAGAAGCACGGGAAGATCCGACTCCGGAACCAATTTAGTCGTGCCATCCTCAAGGTGGAGAACCGGAAAGGGTTCTCCCCAATACCGCTGCCGACTAAACAGCCAATCCCGAAGCTTGTAAGTCACTGTCTGCTCACCCTTGCCGTGCTGCTCCAGCCACTCTCCCATTCGCTGTTTGGCTTGGGGGGTTGGAAGCCCATCCAAGAAATCAGAATTGACGTTGACCCCTTCGCCGATATAGGCCGCCTTGGAGATATCCCCGCCGGAGACGACTTCTACGATCGGTAAGTGAAACTTCCGGGCAAAGGCAAAATCCCGAATGTCATGGGCGGGCACGGCCATGATGGCCCCGGTTCCGTACGTGGCGACCACATAATCCGCAATCCAAATCGGCAGAGACGCTTGCGTCACCGGATGGACGGCATAGGCCCCCGTAAAGACCCCGGTCTTTTCTCCAACCTCCGCGATGCGGGCTCGTTCACTGCGAATGGCAACCTCCTGGACATAGGCCTCGACGGCAGACCTTCGATCCGCAACCGTGACTTTTTCAACCAAGGGGTGTTCCGGAGCAAGGACCATGTAAGTAGCTCCGAACAAGGTATCTGGGCGGGTGGTGAACACCTCGATTCGTTCGTTGGGCCAACCAGCCACCTCGAAAAAAATCCGCGCTCCTTCCGATCGACCGATCCAATCCCGCTGCATCTTTTTGATGGGGTCCGGCCAATCGACTAAATTCAAATCTTCCAGTAAGCGGTCCGCATAGGCGGTGATGCGCAGCATCCACTGTCGCATCGGGAGACGCACCACGGGATGGCCCCCACGTTCGCTCTTGCCATCCACGACCTCCTCGTTGGCGAGCACCGTGCCCAAAGCCGGGCACCAATTCACCGGGACCTCGGCCAAATAGGCCAACCCTCGCTCATACAATTTCCGGAAGATCCATTGAGTCCAGCGGACATAGCCCGGATCAGTCGTGTCGATCTCACGGGCCCAATCGTAATCATTGCCCAAGGACTGGAACTGGCGTCGAAACACATCGATGTTCTTTTTGGTTGTTTCCCGAGGGTGCGTTCCGGTCTCGATGGCATACTGCTCCGCCGGCAAGCCGAAGGCGTCCCACCCCATGGGATGAAGGACGTTAAAGCCACGCATGCGCTTGTATCGGGAATAAATGTCCGTCGCGATGTAGCCTTTGGGGTGCCCGACATGAAGCCCCGCCCCTGATGGATAGGGAAACATATCCAACACATAGAACTTGGGCTTGGAAGGGTCGATCTCAGACCGAAACACCTGATGCTCTCGCCAGTACCGCTGCCATTTTTCTTCAATGGCTCGATGGTCGTAGGGAGGCATATGTATCCAGGATTGGGTAAAGGATGTTAAATACCAAAGGGGATGGTCTTGTAGGCAAGTGGGAAACTTATCACAGACCCGACTTCGCGACAAGGCGACCCGGAAGGTGGAAGGCCCCGCCTGCCGATTCCGCAGGGGTTTCCCTTGACAGCTTTGCCACCAGCCAGGTGATTGAGGGCTACGGCCCCGATCGGATGAGAAACGCTACGCTGTCAGAAAGCGGCCCGGAGGCCCTGAGAGGGTGAGAGAATGGAAGGGCAACGAGGAAGAAGCGAAAGTCGACCAGAGTCAGGCGGAAGGCAAAGGTATTCTGGATCAGGTGCCAATTTGGTGGAGTGTGGGATGAGAAACGAAGGGCCTGCCAGGATGAGCGCCACTGATGACATCTATTCAGGTGCGCCGAATTCCCCTCTTTGACAAAGAGGGGTGGGGGGAGATTTTCTCCCGGGCCCCTCGCGTCCAGGCGACGCACGTGAGGCACACAGCCCCGCCTAAAAATCCCCCCTTGCCCCAACGGATGTTAAAGGAAAAGACGATTTTGGGAAATGAGCCTAGGCCGTGGAAGTGGTGAACCTGGTAACAGGTGTGACGGGCGGAATTTGAGAAAGGTTTTTTGGAAGTGGGTCGCTTTCTAGGTTAACCCCGGCTTGCCCCGACAGGAATTGTCTTGCGTTTAGGACGAGTGACGGCTTCGGGGACTTCAGCGTTGTTCTTTTGGACTTGCCGGTGCCTTAAGATCAACGGGTCCACGACCTCGCCGCACACCAAGCATCGCCATCCCGGCATCCACAGCTCACCGCTATTTTCTATATCAATGAAATAGTCGGTCACCATTCGTCCCTTGCATCGGACACACTGCATGATACCCTCCTCTCACTGAAGACCCATCTTACTTTTCGGATGGGTTTTCCTGAACTTGAGGAGGGAGGAAGGTGTTGTCTTTAGACTGTTAACCTGACACAAGCTAAGGAAAAATTGGAAAAATCAGGGGAAAGACCGCTGTCAGGCCGTCAGATTCCCAGACCGCTTGCCCATGGCCTTGCGGAGTATTTTTCGCTTGGTGGAAAGAATACTTTCCACACTCACTAAACTGGGACCTAGCGCCTCACCTCGACGCTTTTCCCCAGCCTGGCCTTGATCCCGGCTGGGAGGAACAAAGGCCCGTTTCCGCACCTTTCGGTGGAAGCGGGCCCCAAAAGGCTCGGGAGTAATTTTTTGAGTGTGGCCTTCTACTCCAAGGGTGGGGGAAGGCGTTTACATCGCCTCGCGATTCTTTTTTATGTCGGCGATAACTTGGGCTCCCACCGACCGTATACCTCGGAGCGCAGCTTCTTGCGAGGAGGCTGTCCGAGATTAGTGATCGTCACGAGGTTGCGTCGGTTTGAGTCAGATTTTTCGATCGTTTGAGGCGAATAGGCGAAAGAGGTTCGGAAGTGTTTGGGCAACTCACCTATGAAAACGGGCTCTCAATTGTACAAATAAAGACTCCGAGCCTTTGCCTGTTCCAAATGATCGTGGTTGCCCGATAGCACATCGCGATGGATGAGAACACCCTATTGTTGATGAGCGCCCAACAGCTCATGCAGAATGGTGTTCAGGTCGGTGAGCTGCAGCGTCACTGCTGTACCCAGTCAGATCAAGTTCGCGGGAATGTTGAAAAAGGTCGCCAGCGGCGTTCTCGGGCCTTTGTCGTGCTCACGTACTCCGTGTACGCTCCGCGCGCCAAAGTCCCTGCGGCCTTGCTGGGCGGCCTTTTTGAACATTCCCTCTTCCTCTTGGCGCCCTATCTTAATCGGTCAGATAGCACAGGTGGTGTCAGAATGTTGAATTGTTCAAAAGTCCCAGTTCAAAGAATTGTTGCCGATTCTGAGTTCCCCTAGAGTCATTGCCAATGGACCCTTCGCACGCGAGCACATCGAATCAGGTTCCTCTGCTCTCTCTGTTGAAAGAACATTTTGGGTTCACCTCATTTCGGCCTTTGCAAGAAGAGATTATTCGCGATGCACTGGCCGGGCGGGACGTGGTGGCCTTATTGCCGACGGGCGGCGGGAAGTCACTCTGCTTTCAGTTGCCGGCGTTGGCCCGACCGGGGCTTACTGTGGTGATCTCACCGCTCATTGCGCTCATGAAAGATCAAGTGGATGCTCTTCGAGCCAATGGCATTGCCGCGACCTTTCTCAACTCATCCTTGGCCACGAATGAATCCCGGGCCCGGTTGCGGGGTTTGCACCATGGTGACTATCGGTTACTCTACATTGCGCCGGAACGGCTCATGCTGCCCGGCTGCCTGAGCGATCTTCAGGGTTGGCAGGTCAATCACCTCGCGATTGACGAAGCCCATTGCATCAGTGAATGGGGCCATGATTTCCGGCCGGAATATCGCAGGCTGGTGGAGCTACGAGAAAGGTTTCCTTTCTTACCGATCATGGCGCTGACTGCGACAGCCACGGAGCGGGTACGAGACGACATCCGCACCCTCCTGCGACTACGGGACCCGGCATGCTACGTGGCCAGTTTCAATCGGCCGAATCTCACGTACCAAGTGCAGGCCAAGGACAACCCCTTTGAACAAGTCCTGGCTTTTCTCCGGACACAACCCCAGGAAAGCGGAATTGTGTACTGCCAGAGCCGAAAAACGACCGAACTTCTGGCGGAACGATTACAGGGGCATGGCATCATGGCCCAACCCTATCATGCGGGCCTGACGGCGGAGGAACGCACACGCCATCAGGAGCTGTTCCTGCGGGACGAGGTTCAGGTGATCTGCGCGACAATTGCATTCGGGATGGGGATCAATAAACCCAATGTGCGCTTTATCCTCCACTATGATCTACCCAAAAATCTCGAAAGCTATTATCAGGAGACCGGCCGCGCCGGACGCGATGGCTTGCCAAGCGAGTGCGTGCTGCTCTTCAGTGCCGGAGATACGGTCAAACAGCAACGCTTCATCAATGAGAAACCTGACATCCAGGAACAGCAGATTGCCCGCAGACAATTGCAGCATATGGTCGACTATGCGGAGTGTTCAACATGTCGGCGTGCCAAATTGTTACAGTATTTTGGTGAGGAATTTTTCTCCGAGAACTGTCGAGGATGCGACAACTGCCTGTCACCCAGGGACACCTTTGATGGCACGGAAGACGCCTGCACCGTCTTGTCTTGTGTCGCGCAGATACGGGGAAAAAGCGGATTTGGCGTGGGACTGAATCATGTGATTGAGGTGCTGACCGGGGCGAATACCGAGAAAGTCCGGCGATGGGGCCATGAGCGGCTGGCCGCGTATGGAAGCGGGAAGAATGTTCACAGCCGACCCGAATGGGCAGCCATCAGTCGGGAACTCATCCGACTGGGTTATCTCCAACAAACGACGGAGCCTTTCACGATCTTGGAACTCACACCCCAAGGCCGGGGCTTCCTTCGAGAGCGTCCCCCCGTCATGCTAACCAAGCCCATGAGTGCACCAGAGCGGAAGCAAGCACCTACCGGTGACTTGGCCCATGACGAAGTGCTACTCAATCGTTTGCGCCAACTGCGAAAAACCTTAGCCGATGAGCGTGACGTTCCAGCCTATGTCGTATTTTCCGACGTGGCCCTGCGCCAGATGGCACGGGAGTACCCAACTAACAAACAAGAATTGTTACGAATCAGTGGCGTGGGGAACCGGAAATTGCAGGAGTTCGGCACGGTGTTTCTAGCAGCTATTGCTGATCATATGGAGATCCACCCGCGCCAGAATTTTCCGAAAGAGTCGTATCATCCTCCGCCACCACCGTTATCTTCCAGAAAACGGCAGCTTGGGGATACCGTCTATGAAACGTTGCGCTTGATTCGGATAGGGTTTTCTGTCGAACAGATCGCCAAACAACGTGAGTTGGTGATAGGCACCATCTATGGACACCTGGAACAAGCCATCCAAGCCGGTGAGCCCGTAGACATCAACCGGCTGTTGACACCTGACCAGCAAGCACGAATCGCAGCGGCCTTTGCCCAAACCGGGTTTGGAAATGTAACCGGCGCCAAAGAGGTACTCGGCGATCTCTGTGAT
>JACZVJ010000211.1 GCA_022572725.1 Nitrospinota bacterium
CACCTAAATCCCCGCACTACTCCGCCGTTCAATCCGCGTCTCAAGGCCGGGATGCTTCTCGATCTCCTCAAGAAAGTCCCGCATCTCACTCCCGTGCGAAAGCACATTATGGGCGAAGATCGCCCTATCCCCATCCAAGTCAACGCAGACGGCCTACTCCGGGAAGTTCATGCGGCGGAGGAGGGATTGGAAGCGGGGGTCGGAGCGGAGGGGGATAAACCTCGGGTCTACTATTGGCAGACTGCTCACATCACCGAAAGTGACGACACTCAAACATCCTTAGAGCCACCGTCGCACGGAGCGCTTGTAGCGCAGGTATTCCTCTCCGAACTTGTTTTCCAAGTACCGTTCCTCGCGAACGATCACGCCGTAGTGCATGACAACGATCGCCGGGATGAGCAGCCCCAAAATCCATATACTGTCTGCCGCTATACCGATGCCAACGCAAAGGAGAGTCAACACCAGGTAGGACGGGTTGCGGGAGAATCGAAAGGGACCAGTGGTGATTATGGCAGTCGTTGGCTTGCGCGGATTAAAATCCGTCCTAGCTTTGCGAAACTCGAGAAGGACAAAAGGAATTATGAGTCCGCTCACGGCCATCACCGCGAAGCCGACCAAGTACTGAACCCTATTCGGCAACAAAGGAAGCGGAAAGAGGAAATCGAGTACAATCCCCATCGCCAAGAACGGAACGTAAACCAGTGGTGGGATAGTGATAACCTTGGGTGCGTCTCTTTCGCTGGCGTTCATCGTCCTTTTTCTTTGAGCCCTGCAGCAACCGACCTTGGACAGCGATCTTAGACCGCACCCCCGCCCGCAGGCAAGTCAACGCGCAGAGCCTACTCCAGCAAGTTCATGCGGCGGAGGAGGGATTGGAAGCGGGGGTCGCCGCCGGGGCCACAAGCTCTACCTCCGTACCCACGGTGGGCAATGCGCTCCGCGTTCGGCGAACAAGTGTTCAATCATGTGTGGCGGGCAATCCTATCCTTCCAGGGCCGGCTTGAGGACTTTCCGGGCAAATTCCTCCAGGGAAGTAGCGGTGTTGAGATGGGTGGCCCCTTTTCCTTCAAAGGCGACCCGGCCCGACCCGATGCCCCGGTAAAGCCCGAGCATCACCTCGGCGACGGAATCGCTGAGACCAGCCTGTTTCAAGAAGGGTCGAACCTGATCTTCTTCCACCTGCACGTGTTGAACGGGACGGCCAATCCCCATCCCGATCTGCTCGGCAGCCTCGGCAAAGGAAAGCCTTGCAGGTCCCTCCAACTCGATCACGTTCCTCCCAGTCCAAGTGGTATCTAACAACCGGTCGCCGGTCACCGGGGCGATGTCTTTTGTGGCGATCATGGACATCCGGGCCTCCCCCGAAACCGGTAAGAAAATTTGTCCGTTGGCTTTAATGGCCTCAAGGGCCATGAAATAATTTTCAAAGAAGTAAGCGGGCCTTAGATGGGTGACGTTTTCGGCCGCCTCCTCCAGGAGCTTCTCCACATCGTAGAGACCTTCTACCGGTCCGGTCCCGGAGGCGTGCTGGGCGCCCACGCTGGAGAGATTGACTACCCGGGGAATCCTATTTTCACGGATGGCCAGGGTGGCTACCTTGCCCAACCGGACTTGATACGCCCGCAGGTCCTTCGATTGATAGTCGGGTGGGGTCAACCAGAAAAGGGCGTCCACCCCCTTTGTCGCTCCTACCAAGAATTGTTGGTCATCCAAGGATCCTTGTCGGATCGTGGCCCCTCTTTGGGCAAAGCCCTGGACCTTTTGCGGATGGCGAGCCAGTAGGACGAGTTCCTGCCCCTTTTCCAAAAGAATTTCCGTGAGGGAGTGACCAATATGGCCCGTGGGGGTGGTAATGGCGATCTTCATGGTTAAAATCCTTTCCTTTTTTGTCCAGGTCGTTTTCCTTGTCTCGCGCTTAAGGGGGGAATCTAACTTGAAAAGACCTCAAGTCTAGGCTCCAAGCCCCTCCTCCACGCCACACAACAAAAACAGCCATAGCCAGTGCAAAGATCGGAATGATCGGTTCCTCTGGCTGCAGGGGGAAAAAGCTCGGGTCTTCAACTACCAAATGGACGTAGGTTGCGACCATCATCATGATGATCACGACTAAGCTGCCCAAACGGGTGAAGAACCCTATGACCAAGATCACGCCGGTCAGGATTTCGGCAACGGGGACAAACCAGAGGTTGAACGTGTAGAAGGGAATGCCTGCTTGCGTTAGCTGGCCAGACCAAGCGCGCCACAGCATGGGAACCAGCAATTTCATGCTGCCGGTGGCAAGAAAGAGAAACCCAAGAACAATCCGAACAACCCCTGCGGTCTTGTCATCTTCTGTGATGCGAACCTTCCTCAGCATGGTTTCATTCGCTTCTCCCCGGAGTTTGGCCTACGGCGCCCCCCAATGCCCGCCATCCTAGACCCCACCCGCAGGCAAGTCAACGCGAAGGGCTACGACAGCAAGTTCATGCGGCGGAGCTTGGGGTCAATCGGTATTACGTTTGTT
>JACZVJ010000109.1 GCA_022572725.1 Nitrospinota bacterium
CTCGCATGGTGGATGCGTCGATGATCATATCCAAACTTGGGGAGTGTATTGTAGCTCGGTAGCTCATCCGTGTACACCACGCTTTTCGGTAAGACTCGCTCCCTCACAAATGGCACAAGTGTTGTGGCTTTGACGTTTGGAACTTTCCGAATGACGACTTTGCCTCCCCGTTGGGCGGCACCGACTACGACAGATTTACCCTCAGCTCCACGGCCACGCTTCCCATGTCGCTTCCCCCCGATATAAGTCTCATCGACCTCGACTGATGAACCCCCCAAAAGGTAATCTTCTCCAAGCATAGACCGGATTTGCTTGTACATTCTCCAGGCAGTTTTATAAGTGACTCCGATTTCTCGCTCGATTTGCTTGGCCGACACCCCGCACCGAGTTGAGGCCATGAGGTACATGGCATAAAACCAGTCTCGCAAAGAGGTTGAAGTTTTTTCTAAAATAGTGCCTGCGAGTGGGGAAATATGGGTTCCGCAAAATTGGCAAGCGTATTTAGGGCGCTTTGTCAATCGGTAGTGACTGGTGATTCGATCACATTTCTTGCAGCGAATCCCATTCGGCCACCGAGATTTTTTAAGCCATTCCAGACAGGCGGCGTCATCAGGAAAATCTTTGGTGAAGCCTTTGAGCGTGTAGGCGTTCATCTTTCTTACCTCCGTTACCTACACTAATAGCATATACGTTACTTGCTGTAAAGGGATAATTACCATAAATATGTTTGGACGAGAACCCATTGTCCAGGATGCCATCATAGTTGCGCTGGTCGAGGATTAAGACTCCATCGTGGGTGAGGGCGGCGTAGAATTCCGCCAGCGCTTTCCGGCGGTCCTGCTCCGAAAATAAGTGGGGGCAAGGATTTCACGAGGCAAATTACGGCATCGAATTTATTGTGGATATCCCGGCTCAACCACCGCCAACCCGCTTGAATGGTTCGCATAATGAAACCGGCCCGCCCGCCGTTTTCAAAGGCCTGGGCCAACATTTCCGGGCTGTCATCGGCGCTAATCACGTCAAAACCCGCCTTGAGGAGACGAATGGAACGGAACCCAGTTCCGGTGGCCACGTCCAAGACCTGCCTGACCCCACGCTCTTTGAGGATGTTGTTAAAAAAAATCCCCCGCACTGGTAGCCCGGGCCTCCCAATCAATTAACTCGTCCCACTGAACTCATTTGAATGGCTTTATCTTCTGGTCGTCGTGGGATATGGTCATCAGTTATAGCGATCTTTTTGATAGCCACCTTTTTTATCATCTCTGCCGACTCGGCCACCTTTGTTCTTGGGACTTTGACAGCCCACGGGAATCTGAATCCTCCCAATTCGATCAAATTCACATGGGGGGTCATCCAATCGGTTGCAGCCGCCGTCTTGTTATGGTCCGGTGGGTTTGAAGGGCTTACAGACCGGGGCAATCCTGGCAGCCTTCCCCTTTGCGTTTATCATTCTTATTATGGTCATCGCCCTCCTCAAATCTTTGAGGCAGGAAGTGAATCTCCCAAAGACACCTCATTCCTAAGAGAAAATTCCGAAAGCCCTCCTGCGTATTTGCCAGGTTATTGGTCATTTTTTTTCGCTGCCAAACCGTGGATCCGTGTTCGGTTGACCATCAAAAAAACCCTATGGTAAGGTGCTTGCATCCGATTTACCTGGGCGGTCAAAGGGCAGGAATTCCGAGGGAATCAGGCTGTCTTGAGGCTTTGATCTCCAAGGCTGGGCCAGCTGGTCTCCATGTATCAAAAGCCTCTGGTCCATGGGGCAAAGGAAGCCCACTATGGCTGACAGTGTTGCAGAACAAATCGCTGCTCTCAGGGATGAAGATTGGGGAGTACGGGAGGATGCAGCCACCGCTCTGGGAAATTTTCGCGATCCTCGGGGTGCTCGTCCCCTGATCAACGCCTTACGAGATTCTGACCGAGCCGTCCGCACCGCCGCCACGGTGGCCTTAACGGCCATTGGGGAGCCGGCTATGAACGATTTAGGGGCTTGCCTTCGCGACCCTGATCTGTCTGTCCAGGAAGCCGCGGCCTCAATCCTGGCGACCATTGCCGATGGGCACGTGGTAGAACCCTTGATTTCCGCCCTGCTCAATCCGAATTGGGTGGTCCGGATGCATGGGGCCAAAGCTCTTGGTCGTCTGAAGGCCCTCCAGGCTGTTGGGACATTGATTCTTCTCCTTCAGGACAAGGTGCCGGCAGTTCGGGATGAGAGCGTCGCGGCACTCAAAGCCATTGGTGATGCTGCAGTGCCCAGCTTAGTCCAATCATTGAAAGCCCCGGAATGGAAGGTTCGACTCCGGGCAACGGAAGCTTTGGGTGCTCTAAGCTCGGCATCGGCGGTGGAGCCCTTGCTGGAGATCTTGGCTCATGACCCGGATATTGCCATTCGACAGGATGCGGCCCGGGCCCTTGGAGAAATTGGAGACCCACGGGCCGTTGAGCCCTTATTACACGCCACGGGCGATTCTCGGCTTCGGGCCCCTGCGATTGAAGCTTTGGGGAAAATTGGGGATCGCCGAGCCGTGCCGTCCCTCTTGGCGATGATAAGGAATCTGAACACCGCCGACTATGAACATCGAGAGTCTCCTTGCCAAGATGACCGGTACCATAAGGAACTTGTTCCTATTGAGGCGGCGGTGAGGGCGTTAGCCCGAATTGGTGACCCCAAGGCGCTTCCGGTATTGGTGTCGGCTCTTCAAACCTCCCTCATTCGGGCGGAAGCCTCGGAAGCGTTGGGGGCGTTTGGTGAGCCGGCTGTACGCCTCCTGGTCGATCGGCTTAAAACGGAAACGGATGACAATATTCGCACCTATATAAAGGAAGCCCTAGCTCGTTTAGGATGGCGCCCTAATCGGATTCGGCTGTAAGAGGCAACCAGGGACACCGTCGAGAGGGTCGGAATATGCCGAAAGAAACCTTTGAAGTTATCATCTCGGAATTGATTCATGAAGAGGACTGGCGCCGAATGCGGGCTACTGCCACTTGTTTAAAAGGAGGCCCCAAGGCGGTTGATGAGTTGATACGCG
Organism: Nitrospinota bacterium; assembly: GCA_022572725.1. GTDB lineage: Bacteria > Nitrospirota > Nitrospiria > Nitrospirales > UBA8639 > JACZVJ01. The sequence goes on from JACZVJ010000109.1 coordinate 3,030, forward strand.
CCATGGGAGCAGGCAGTCCGGCCTATAAGGTTGAGGCAGCGAGGATGCTGGCGAGGATTCATGATCCTCGGTCGGGGGTGTCCCTCGTGCGCTTGTTACAGGGCGAAGAAGAAAGCGTGAGGAACGCGGTGGGACAGGCCCTTGAGCAGATGGCGGGTGTGCTGGATGAGTCGACTGCGTCAGCTCTTGTCGATCTCTTGAAGGATGAAGACCTCCGTCCGGGGGTCACAACTTTACTTGGGGCAATCCCGACTTCAATTGGTCCTTTGACGGGGATGCTCCACGACCCTGAAGAATCGGCCCGCGTCACCGCTGCCATGATATTAGATCAATTGCTGGACCCACGGTCCGGTGATGCCCTGGTTGATGCCATGGTAGATCCAGCCATTCGGGATATCGCCGTCCAAACACTGAAAAGGCTGGGTGCGATCCGTGACCGAATTGACCAAGTCATGGATGAGTTGCGAGGCGTGGAGGAATCAGAGATCCGTGAAGGTGCCAGGCAGGAAACCGTCATCAAGCTTCACCCGATCGGTCGCCCCAGCGTCGAAATTCTCATTGAATACCTTGAGGATGATGATTGGGTGGTTCGGGAAGCGGCGGCGGATGTTCTGGGGAAAATTGGAGATGTCCGAGCCGTTGAGCCGCTGATTGAACGGCTTAAGAAAGATAAGGATACGGGGGTCAAAGAACTGGCAACCAAAGCGCTTGGCCTTATCGGAGATTCACGTCCGGTGGACATGCTTATTGAAATGATTCCCATCAAACCCTTGCGAGTTCTCGCGGTCGAAGCCTTGGAGAAGGTCAAGGAGGTAGAGGTCTTGAGGCCGCATGCCGAACTGTTTACACGGCTGAAAACCGACAGGGATGGATTGGTGGCGTATAATTCCGGGATCATTTTGGATAAGCTGGCAGCGGAAGCGGCTCAGATGGATGAAGAGATTTGGGCGAGAAAGGAGTAGGAATATGGGGGATAGCGATCGGGTCGAGCAGCTTCTTGCAGCGCTCCGGGATGACAATGAAGGCCTCCGTGATCATGCCGCCGCCGGGCTGGGGCAAATGGGGGAATCCGCGGTGATACGATTAATCGAGATGTTCGAGGATGAAGATTTAGTGATCCGAGAAGCTGCCACCAGTGCGGTTGTCCAAGCCGGTGAGCCGGCCGTCAATCCACTCATTGAGGCTTTAAAGGCCGACGAATGGGCAGTACGCGAACAGGCAGCTTCCGCACTGGGGAAGCTCAGGGATTCGAGGGCGGTGATCCCTCTCATCTCGGCATTGAAAGACAAAGATGGAGGGGTTCGCACCGCCGCAGTATGGGCCCTAGAACGGATCGGTGATCCCCGCGCTGTTCCGGCCTTAGTCGACTCGTTGATGGATGCCCTGGTTTGTGAAGATGCCGCGCGCGTTCTGAAAAAAATCGGCGATGAACGGGCCACCGACGCCCTCATTGGGGGCCTTCGAGGGTCCAATTGGATTGTGCGCCGGCACGCGGCTGAAGCGTTGGGAAAGATCGGTGACGGGAAAGCGTTTGATCCGCTCATCGAGGCCCTGAATGATGAGGATTGGCTCGTCCGTCGAAACACGGCCGAGTCGCTGGCTCGGCTCGGGGACAAGCGTGCCATTGAATCAGTGGTGCCGTTGCTCGAGGATGAAAATGAAATGGTGAGGGACACGGCAGAAGGTGTCCTAGCCAGTTTTGGATGGAAACCGGCCTCTTCCTAAAAGATTCAGGGCCGACATTTTGAAGGAGTGAGAAAAAGAGAGGAGTACCTATGGCAGACCCAAGTCCCACCAAGCTTGTTCAAATTGGCCCGAAAGGTGGGCCGAAACATAAAGATGGATTTAATTTGGTGACTGAAAAAGTTACTGCAGTCAATGTGGAGGCCAGGCAAATTGAGATTGAGCTTCTGGCCTATGACGGCAAAACCGTGGTTCTAGATGTCGCGGAGGAGGCTCTTGAAAGCCTTCAAAAGATCAAGCCCGGTGACGGGGCCACGGTTCGCGTGGTCGAAGAAGATGGCAAACGGATTGTGAACCATTTTCGGATCCGAGTGAAAGACCCCAATGTCGTGAAGAGCGACGCGGCAATCATGGATTTAAAAGATACTCATTGGCTGAACCGGAAATATGCGGTAGAAGTGTTGGGTGAACTAAAAGCCGCCCATGCCGTTAAAGATCTCGTCGTATGCTTGTCGGATGAAGTCGGGGATGTCAGGCATCGATCCTACGAGGCCCTCATTAAAATCGGAGCCCCATCGGTGACCGAGGTGATCCCGTTACTGGTGTCGGAGGAGGATGAGTTACGTCAATCCGCGACGGAAATCCTTCGAAAAATCGGCAAGCCGGCCGTGGAACCCTTGGCTATAGCTCTTGCTGAAGGCGAAGGCCCCCTCCGGACAAAAATTTTGAAGGTGTTGGATAGGATGGGCTATAAGCCAAAGGAAGGCTAAGGACCCTTCCTGTAGGGGGAGGGCCCTCAGAGATAAGCGGATCACACCCCCTTGATTGGATTAACTCCCGCCGGTTGGCGTCCCACCGATACGTAATAAAATCCGTAACTGGCAATCCGTTCGGGATCGTACACGTTCCTGAGGTCGATGAGAATGGGCGAGCGTAAGAGTGTCTTCAGTTGCTCGAAATCCAGATTGCGGAATTGGTTCCATTCCGTCACAAGAACCAATGCGTCGGCTCCCTTCGCCACGTCATAGGCATCTTCACACCCGACCATTTCAGGCAGGGCCACCATGGATTCTTTAAGACCCTCAGGATCATAGGCCCGTACCGTACCCCCTTCCTTCATCACATGTTCGGCAATCATCAAGGCTGGGGAATCCCGTAAGTCGTCGGTATTAGGTTTGAAGGAAAGCCCCAAAATCCCGATGGTTTTCCCTTGAATCCCTCCTAAGGTCTCGCGGATTTTGTCCACCATACGAGCCCGTTGTTGTTCGTTCACCCGCTTGGTGATAGAAGCCAACTTCATCTCATAGCCAGAATCCTCGCCGATCCGTACCAGCGCGGCCGTATCCTTTCCAAAGCAAGATCCTCCATACCCTGGACCGGCATGGAGAAATTTCGATCCAATTCGTTTATCCAATCCCATGGCCCTGGCGACGGTTTGTACGTCGGCCTTGACCAATTCGCACAGATTGGCCATCTCATTGATGAACGAGATTTTCGTGGCCAAAAAGACATTGGACGCATATTTGATCATCTCAGCAGTCGGGACGTCCGTGATGACCACCGGCGTTTCAATGAGATACAGCGGTCGATAGAGATCTTTCATGATGGCGATACCTTGGGGACTTTCGGCCCCAATGACCACCCGATCAGGACGCATAAAATCTTCGATCGCCGAACCCTCACGGAGGAATTCTGGGTTGGAGGCCACATCGAAATTATATGGGGTCGTCTGGTTGGCCGTAATCAATTTCCGGATGCGTTCAGCAGTTCCCACGGGAACGGTGGATTTGGTCACAACCACCTTGTACCCAGTCATTCGGCTACCGATGCTGCGAGCCACCTCATCGATATACGACAGGTCCGCCGACCCATCCGGTCGAGACGGGGTCCCGACAGCAATGAAAATGACCAAAGCCGTGTCCACCGCGGCATTCAGATCGGTCGTAAAACCAAGGCGACCAGCCTTGCGCCCTTTGGCAACCAGCTCCGTCAACCCAGGCTCATAAAATGGCACTTCGCCGTTTTCCAGCGTGGCGATTCGGCCCGGATCTGCATCCATACAGGTGACATTCAAGCCGAATTCGGCAAAACACGCCCCTGTCACCAGCCCCACATACCCTGTGCCCAAAACGCTAATATGCATGTTGCCCCCACAGAAATTGCATGATTTTCAGGAAAGGATTTTCAAATTCGACATATAGAATATCATAATTTTCAACAAATCAAGAGTCCAGAGCTTATGAGTCCCCAAATCGTGAAATCCTGCTCACTTCTTTCGCAACAACCAGGTTTGGGCCAACCTTCTGCAAAAAGAGCTAGTCGGCAATAACGGCCCCTAACTTTAAGGAATTTAATGAGTGGGCAGGAAAGCGAGGGTTGAAGTTCCCTCCTGTTGGGGTCCAAGAATTGAGCAAGCCTAATGGTTGCTTGACACGATATGAGGGTCAAACTAGAATCAAAAAAGCCCATCAAAAGAGCGGGAATAGCTCAGTGGTAGAGCATCGCCTTGCCAAGGCGAGGGTCGGGGGTTCAAATCCCCTTTCCCGCTCCAGTCTTTTCTCTTCCAGCCATAATGGATTTGGACGCCCGACCTGGGGGGTGTTGAAGGGGGTGCGCCCCCTTCATGGGGTCGCATAGGCCCCGTAGTTGGGGCCGTCCTAGGGGCGGAGCCCCTGGGAAAGCAGGGTGCCCTTGCACCCTGCGGGGCTTGGCCCCCTAGCGTGAGCCCGCAAAGCCAGTTTCAGGGCTGAGCGGGCGAGGGAGGGTAGTTCAGATCCCCTTTCCCGCTCCAAATTTTTTAACAAGTTCTACAGAATTAAAGCCTTTCCTCTTCTCTCCTGAGGCGAAAAATTTTCCTCGCCTTCTGTTTTCCCAAAATCCTAATCCGCTGAAATTCCACCACTCAGAACGTCCAGGTTTATGACCATCGCTTTTTCAAAGCGTTGGAATTTAACTGTTTCGTTTCAGCACATGTTGGACAAATGAGGGGGGATTGTTAAGGTGAGGTTTTTGGCTCATCGTAGCGTGTGAAAGGAGCGCCGATGAAACCAAAACAGGACACCAAAGTTGAAGCGGATAAACTGGTCCGAGCCATCAAACGAGCCACTCGCCGGAAGTTCAGCGCGGAGGAGAAGATCCGGATCGTGCTGGCTGGTTTACGGGGGGAAGATAGTATCGCTGAGCTGTGCCGCCGCGAAGGCTTGCACCAGAATTTGTATTACCGCTGGAGCAAGGAGTTCTTAGAGGCTGGGAAAAAGCGTCTGGCCGGGGATACCGAGCGCGAGGCCAGCAGTGGCGATGTCAGCGGGCTGCGCAAGGAATCCGCTCAGCTCAAGGAAGCCCTTGCCGAAACGATGCTGGAGAACCGGCTGCTCAAAAAAAGCGTGCTCGGGCATGGGGAGGACGCTATATGAGATATACGGCAGCTGAAAAGCTGGAGATCATCTGCACGGTCGAGGACAGTTCGCTAGGTATCAAACGGACGCTGGCGCCGCTGGGCATTCCCAAGGCCACGTTTTACAACTGGTACGACCGGTACCTGACCGACGGCGTTGAGGCGCTGGAAGACCGGAAGCCTGTGCCCCACCCTATATGGAATAAGGTGCCGGAGGATGTTCGGCAAGCCCTTGTCGAGATGGCACTTGATCTGTCTGAGCTCTCACCGCGGGAGCTGGCTGTCAGATTTACTGAAGAACGCCGCTATTTCATCTCTGAAGCCACCGTCTACCGCATCCTCAAAGAGCATGATCTGGTCACCTCTCCAGCCTGGATCGTCATGAAGGCGGCAGACCAGTTCGATCAGCCGACCACGGCGATCAACCAGCTCTGGCAAACAGACTTCACCTATCTGAAGGTCACCGGCTGGGGCTGGTATTACCTCTCGACTGTATTGGATGATTACTCGCGGTATATCCTGGCGTGGAGGTTGTGTCAGACCATGAGTGCCCGAGATGTCTCCGCCACGCTGAAGGATGCATTGAAAGCGGCAGGCTTAGCCAAAAAACAACGACCGAAACTGCTCAGTGATAACGGGCCGTGCTACATCTCATCGGAATTACAGGACTGGCTGGAAGAGAACGGCATCAGCCACACACGCGGCAAACCCTATCACCCGATGACGCAAGGCAAGATCGAGCGTTGGCACCGCTCGCTGAAAAACCGCATTCTGCTAGAAAACTATTACTTGCCTGGTGCTCTTGAGCGGCAGATCGACGAGTTTGTGATCCACTACAACGCCAGGCGATACCATGAAAGCTTGAATAATCTGACACCCGAAGATGTCTGGTGCGGGAGGGGGCAGTCCATCCTCGAGCACCGGCGCAAAATCAAGGAGAAAACCTTACAACTCCGCAAACAGTTGTACTTTGAAAGGAAGACCGCTTAACATCAACATCCAGAGCCAGAACACCACCTTATTTTCTTAAGCCCTGTGTCCAAATTGTTCTGACGACATACAATTCATCTAACTTGTTGAAAAATTGGGGTGAGTGACGGGAATTGAAAACGTCTACGTATGTTTACGGGTTCAACGCCAATCAAACAGAGTCAACAAATTCAGTAGATTAGCCCTACACCCTAGTGCTGGCATGTTGACTGGTTTTGCGTTAGATTGACTGTGGAGTCGGCACTTTTCCCGTCACCCGCTCTCCTATGAGATGAGTAGTAAATCAGAATTGAGCCTGGAGTGTTCATGAACAAACCCCATAAGCCAAAAGCAAAGAAGATCTCCAAGCGAAAAACAAATAAGACCCGCGCCACAAGTCAAGAACCCGCAGTGGTTAATTCTTCGACCCATCGCGAAGATTTGCACCTGAAGTATCCACCACAAAATAGTTGGGAAAACGTTTCAATTAAGGACTCCCAGGAATTCAGAAGCCTTTTTCTCCGAGCGGAAGAACTCCCTGAGTTTGAAGAGTTTCTTCTTCTTTCCAGTGCCCAT
>JACZVJ010000212.1 GCA_022572725.1 Nitrospinota bacterium
AATGCCGACGGGGAAGCCACGTTCCTTCACTTCAAGCTCAACGGTCCGTTTGTCGAGCTTCCCTTCTCGCAACTGAAGTCGTAATTTGGACCTGGTGGTTTCGGTGGGATTGGGACCACTTGGGGGGACGCCGGTTTCCCCTCCATCATCCTTCATCGCCGATGGCCTTGGAGGAGAGGAGGGAAGCAGCAAATCCAAGAGCCGCTCCTCGGCAAGCTCCTCCGCCCTCTGCCGAACCTCCTCAAGGTAGGAGGCCTTGATCATGTTGACCGATTGATCGGCTAAGTCCCGGATAATCGATTCCACATCTCGCCCGACGTACCCCACCTCGGTAAATTTCGACGCCTCGACTTTGATGAACGGCGCACTGACCAATTTGGCCAGGCGTCGGGAAATTTCGGTTTTCCCGACTCCGGTGGGCCCTATCATGATGATATTTTTGGGATAGACTTCCTCCCGAAGCTCAGGATCCAACCGTTGGCGACGCCACCTGCTGCGCAGAGCAATGGCCACCATGCGCTTCGCATCACGTTGACCGATGACATAACGGTCCAACTCCTCCACAATTTGCCGAGGGGTCAGCGCGTCGAGTTTTTGGGCACGAGCTTTCTGGTCACGGTTCATCATTTAGGGCTTGAGCTCCTCAATCACTATTTGCTGGTTGGTATAGATATCAATTCCGCTGGCAATGATCATCGACTCGTTCACAATCTCCCGAGCACCCAGAGAGGTCTGTGCCAGAAGGGCGCGGGCCGCTGCTAAGGCAAAAGGGCCACCTGAGCCAATGGCCAGAATTCCATCCTCCGGTTCAACCACATCTCCAGTCCCCGAAATAATGAAGGCGTGGTTCAAGTCGATCACCGCCAGCAAGGCTTCCAGTCGGCGCAGCACCCGATCGGTCCGCCAATCCTTGGCTAATTCCACGGCGGCGCGAGTCAAATTGCCACGGTATTCCTCCAGCTTGGATTCAAATTTTTCAAACAGGGTGAAGGCATCGGCCGTCGCGCCCGCAAATCCGGCCAAGATCGTATCATGATGGATCCTTCTGAGTTTGCGGGCGTTACTTTTGAGCACCGTGGACCCAACGGTCACCTGCCCATCGGATGCCATGGCGACGATACCCTCACGCCGGACAGCCAGGATGGTGGTGGAACGGATTTTCATCGATTCTTAGGACTCGCGGGTGAAGGACGATTCAGCACCTTTCCCGACCGGGGATGAGCCTTGTCATAGACCTCCATCAATCGATCGGTCGCGAGATGCGTATATTTTTGGGTGGTTCCCAGCGAGGCGTGCCCTAGCAACTCTTGAATGACCCGAAGGTCGGCCCCTTCATCAAGCAAATGCGTCGCGAAGGAATGCCTGAGGGTATGGGGCGTGACCGTTCCTCCTTGAAGCCGGATGGAATATTTTTTCACCAATCGTTCGACACTCCTGGCTGAAAGCCTCCCGCCACGATTACTTCGGAACACAGGAATTCCTTGGGCATGGACCTGACGGGCCCTCCCAGGGAAAGGTCCTCGTCTCTGACTCTCTTCATGATTGACTGGTGTCAGAGTATCATAATCCCGAATTGCCTCAACCGCCACCTGGCCGACGGGGACCAAGCGTTCCTTTTTCCCCTTGCCCCGTAATCGAACCATCCCTTCTGCAAGATCGATATCACTCCAATTGATCCCCACTAATTCGCTGACCCGCGCCCCGGTCGAGTACAGCGTCTCCAAAATGGCTCGATCTCGCACGGCCGGGAGTTTTTCGCCATCCGGAAACTCCATCAATCGATCGGCATCATCTTTGGACAGGACGGTGGGAAGCCGATGCCCGGGTCGGGGGGTTCTCACCTGTGCAGCCGGGTTGACTTCCACCAACCCTTTTTGGCTGAGGAACCGATACAAACTACGCAGAGCCGCGAGCTTCCTGGCCTGGGAAGATTTTTTTTCATTCCGTCCAGCCAACCACGCCAGATAGTGTCGAATGGTTTGCGGTTGAATCGCTTGGGGCAATGTGAGAGTCGGCTGTCCAGAGTCGTGCGTTTTCAAAAAAGAGAGAAACTGCCGGAGATCCGATTGATAGCCACGAATCGTTTCGGGTGAGGCCCCCTGCTCAAGATCGAGGTAAGTTACAAAAGCGCGAATTGCGTCTTCCATGCTTGAAACTCTTCCATCGCTCGTTGGTGGATCATCCGTCGCTTTTGCTCCTTATCCCGGATCTTCGTTGGGAGGGGAGGAAACAGGCCAAAATTCGTATTGATGGGCTGGAAATACCGTGGGTCACTCGTCGTAATATAATTGACCAAGGCACCATGAGCTGTCGCAGGGGGTGGAGTCACTAAGGGAAGATCCGCCAACGTCCGAGCCGCATTGATGCCCGCCAATCCCCCGCTCGCCGCAGACTCTACATACCCTTCCACACCAATGATACAGCCGGCCAGAAACGTGGTCCCTTGAACTTTCAATT
>JACZVJ010000213.1 GCA_022572725.1 Nitrospinota bacterium
GCGAAGGATAGAGAGGGAGAGATTGTGGCCCACAAAGGCCTCCGCTAGGTTGAATCAAAAACTTTCCCTTATCCGTCGGGGTCAAGAACCCCATTGGGGACGGCAAAGAAAAAGCATGCTGCCTTGTCGGCCCGCGATCTCGGCACCCAAATAGCAAGGCCACCCTGTGGTGGCCTTGCGGTGGTTCTATTGATTGTGGAGTATCAGGCCCCTACGCCACCTGCTTCCGTCGACGCCATGCATGAGCGAGCAGGCCAAGGACGCCAGTGCCGAACAGGGCAAGGCTGCTGGGTTCAGGCACCGGTTGGAATGCAATCCCTCACTCGAGATCTGGCGTGACGCCAGTGACAGCCATGATGTCAGCCTTCGAGACGAAGATTGACCCAATCAGCATCGCATCCACCATGTAAATATTATCCGTGTTTTCTTCAGCAAAGAAGAAGTTGCCAAGATCGTCAAACGCAATGCCGCCGTCAAGATCGACCTCCCCACCGACAATCCCGGTTTCCAATTGAAATTCGGTTAAGAAGTTACTGACGACGACTCCTCCGGTGGTCGTCACCCGTTTAAATCGATCTGCACTATCATCGGCAATAATCAGGTCGCCATTAGGGGCCCGCGTCATGAACTGATCGATTTCAAAAAAGACCGATCCATCCCCAGGATCCTCAACCAGCAACGTCGGGATGCCGTCAGGGGCGATTTCAAACACGGCGTTATTGTCAAAAGCAAAATCATCTTCTGAGATGACAAACAGGGTTCCGTTGGCCCTGCGACAATGCCGCTCTCTAAATCGACGGCAGTGATGAGGAAGTTAAAATCTGCTGCACTTGTGTGGATGCTCGCCATGGTCCCATCGGTAGGATCGACCTGGATAACAGTCTGGTTGTCATCGTCGATCACATAGACAAACCCATCGGTTCCAATCGTGAGTCCCTCAAAGTCCGGATCAATTAATGTCGTCGCATTCTCGATATCCGTTTCGGTCGAGTGGACGGACAGCACCCCGCCCGACACTTTCAAGATGGTGTTGGACGCATCCTCCGTGAAGAACCAGGCACCTCCCACGATACCATCAAATGCGATACCCTGGTCCTCGAAGTCGACAAACGATTCACCAGTCACGTCCGTGATGTCGGTTTCTGAAAACACGACAGACACGACACCGGTTGGAGAAATCCGCAAGACACTTCCACTTCCATCATCCAACACAAAAAGATCACCCGTGTCCGGGAATGGTAGCAAGGGCGAAGCAAAAGCCTGATTCGCCGAGACCAGGGCGCTCCCACATAGGATCACCAGTGCCATGGTGACCATCCATTTGAATTGTACAGCCTTCATAAATTTGCCCTCCTTTTTTCCCTGGAACCGGCTTCTCTGGAAGTCTCCGAGGCCCCATCCCAGCCACTTCGTTTGACATCCATTTCTTTGAGGAATGCCTGTTGGTAGTGGCTAGTCATAGTTGGGCACAGGTTCACCTGGGCCATTGGCTGTATGTCTCGCAAGCGCCATGCCAGTGCCCTGGAGTTTCCCCGAATGGTGTTAGTTTCGCGATGCAACCTGTTGAAAGGCACAAGTAAAATTTTTCGGCGCCGTTCGATTCTGATTTTTTCTCTTCAGGTGGAAAAATGAAATGTGTAAAACTTCCCGACAGGGAAAAATGTACAATTAAAAAAATGGTCACTGCCGAGAAGCAAGCCTCACCAAGCAAGACCACCTGCCACGTTTTACAACTGTCAAATTCACTGACAGAATTTCCGGGATTCTGCCAGCAAGACACCCCCCCGCTTCGTGGGATTCCGCCACTCTGGTGTGGTAGTCCCCGGGCCGGTGGGATTGGGGTGTATGAAACTTTCTAACTTTGAGTTGTGAGTTATGCGGGGAATCCGAAATTTTAAAAATTGCGTAGGGGCGCAGGGGGTATTCGTTTCTGTGACTTTCCTTTGCTGCACCTTGCTCTTTTTCCCTTCCTTGTCTGCGGCATCAAACCCCACGCAATCCCATTTAGAAGCCTTGGGCAATGTCGATGGGGCGAGAATGTTGAAGGACGTTCAAGCCCTTAGCGATTCAAAGTTTGAAGGTCGCCAGGCTGGGACCCTAGGGGGCCGGCGTTCAGCCGGGTTTGTGGCCGAACGATTTAAGGCTTTGGGATTATTGCCGGCGGCAACTCAGAAAACTGGCGTTCAGAAACACTACTGGGAGCAAACCGGACCCGTGAACGTCGTGCAGTTCACCAGCCAACCTCTCGTGGAATTTTCCTCAGTTCTTGGAGATGGCCAAAGTCCCGTCCTTCACCCCACGGTTGGGTCAGACTACCTCCCGGTCCTGGATTCGCCTTCCATCAACGTGGTGGCGCAGGTGGTATTTGTGGGGTATGGGATTTCCGATCCGGCAAGGGACTTTGATGAATACCAGGGGGTGGATGTCCG
>JACZVJ010000214.1 GCA_022572725.1 Nitrospinota bacterium
AGACGCACCACGAAGTGCTTTCCTTCTTCGATCCATAAATCGAACCGCTGATGGTCCTGGTAGCCCCGATCCAAAACGCCGGTTTCGCCTTCTTCCAAAAGAGAAGAGACAAACGGTCTTTCCGCGCCTTTCCCTTCGGTCAGGATCATCTTTCTTGGAATCGAGCCTTGAAGATCCAATCCCAGGTGCATCTTGGCCTTGCGCACATTTTTACGGTAGTCTGCCCAGGTCATGGACAAACACGCCGCAATCAGGCTCCCATCGATGACCACCAAATGGCCTAATTCGGCATAGGAAATGCCCACGCATTTACAGGCTTTCCTTGAAAGCCGATCCACCAACTCCACCATCTGAGTGCTGCCCCGACTCGCATTGGCTTCATAAAAGGTGCTTTCACCAAGACCTGAGTTGGGCACGAGTAATCGGTTCACAAACAAATCGCATTTTGCGGCAAAAAACAGATCCTGAGCAGAGGTGCAAGTTTCTGTATGATAATACACTAAGCCCCGGATTTGATGCGTAAACGTGTAAGTCAAAGGCTTATTGCTACCGGATTTCAACGGGGTGAGATAGGGCAAGTGAGCTTCAAGGGGCGCAAGCAGGGTAGAAAATGTTGGTGATCCTTGAGGAAACGCATTTTCTTCAACGATGGGAGATCATTCTCGTAAACTTAAGCTGAAGGTATTGTTGGGCAATAAGATATAAAGAGGTTGCGCCAGCGCTCCCCGGGTCCGTTCTTAGAGGGTCCACCCCGATAGGTGACCCTTCGAGAAAGGAGATTTCCCAATGGAAGCGCTGGAGCACGGTTATCGAGAGTTTACCGATCTCCTCCGAGAGGAGGACCTGCACGAACTGGCATTGAAGTATGGGGCAGCCGAGCAGCGTGAGCGCAAGCTCCCCATTCGCATCTTTTTCTGGCTGATGGTCTTATCAGCGGGTCAGTCTACCGTTCGGGGGGGTCTGTTCCAATTGGTGGCCTTTTTTGTGGGGGCGCTCACACAGTTGTTCCCTATTGGCCAGGCTTTCAGTCTGAGTAAAATGGCGCTGTCCAAACGGATGTCGAGGACGTCCTGGTTCTTCTTTCGGGCTGTCTACAACCGCCTGCTGTCCAGCTATAAAAAGCATCTGCCAGCCTCCGAGAAAAAACTCCTAATTCGCTTCCGCGAGGCTGTGATCTTCGATAGCACCGTGACGCGGGTAGCTGCCGCCTTAGAGACGTGTTTCCAGAGCGTGCACAAAGGCCAAGCCGCCGTCAAGCTCCATGTTCGATTCTCGTTGAAAAATCTGGCGGTAGATAAGGTGCAGGCCACCCATGGCAAGCGTCACGACAGCCGTTTTCGGGGCATTACCCGACAGTCTGGAATTCTCTATCTCTTTGACCTGGGATACTTTGCCTTTGCCCGGTTTCAGAAGATCATCGATGCCAAAAGCTTTTTCGTTTCCCGTTTGAAAAGCATCTGTGATCCGTTAATTCTACAGGTGCAGGACAAGAAATGGCAGCATCTGGTGGGCTGTCGGCTCTCTCAAATCACCGACCGGCTCAAGAAAGATCAGCCCCTGGATGTACGGGTGAAACTATCCAAAGCTCAAAAGCCTTCCTTTGACTATGAACTCCGCCTGGTCGGCTTGTTCTATGATGACCACTGGCGTTTCTACATTACCAATCTCTTCCAGACGACCTTTACCCCCCAGATGATCTATGACCTGTATCGGCAGAGGTGGGCCGTGGAAATTTTCTTCAATGAAATCAAAAACATCCTGCATCTGGAGCACCCGATCAGTCGAAACAAAAATGGAATTATGGTTGAAGTCTATTCGGCACTCATCTTCCATCTCCTCACCCGCATTGTCATCGCTTTGGCTGCCCAAAAGACCAACCAACCTGTCGAAACCTTCAGCTTCTCCCGCAGCTTCGACCTGCTAAAAGCCTTTCTTTCCACCCATCTCGGAGAAATCCTCAGAGCCACTCAAATGACCTTGATCTACTTCCTACAACACCTGGTCGAAGCTGTCGCACGAATGGGGCTGAAAGATCGTCCAGCTCTCCTTTTGTGATATCAACATACTATACCACAATGGGTTATGCCTTAAGTTTACGACAATGGTGATGCTTTCAAGAAGATGCCGGGCCTCCGCTGCCGAGAGCACCGGAGTCTTACCCTTTTTGACAACGTGCTTGGGTCCACGTAGGGTATTTCTAAACAAAAGGGTGAAAAGTTTCATAGCGCAAGGGTGCCACAGGCGACCGAGGGGCCGAGGGTGGCTGTAGGCTGAAGCTGACCCATGGACGGCCTTGGAAGCCGCGTATCCGTTCCACAACCCTCACAGGCGACCAGCAGGATATACCCAACTCGTCAGGAAACAAAGGGCGTGAAGCTTTGGTGGTCTACCATTCCACAAAAATGGCCGCGTT
>JACZVJ010000026.1:0-29344 GCA_022572725.1 Nitrospinota bacterium
TCAACAGGAATCACCCGCTTCCCTTTCATGTGCCCGCAGCGTTTGGGCCAGACCTGGTCCTCCAGAAATATCCCGGCAGCGCCGGCACCGATAAGCTCCTGGACGGTGCGGATGACATTAAGGGCGTTCCCGTAACCCGTGTCGGCATCGATGATGATGGGGATTTCAACCGAGCCGCACACGCGCTTAGCGATCCCCACCATTTCGGTCTGGGTCACATACCCGAAGTCCGGGAGACCGAGCTGCGTTGCCGCCACGCTGTAGCCGGAAATAAAGGTCAGAGGAAATCCCGCCCGCTCGACCAGCTTCGCTCCCAAGGCATCGTACACCCCGGGGAAGACCAGGGTAGGCTCCTTCTCAAGGAGCGCATGAATTCGGGAGTGGGTAGCCATGTGCGTCTTAACCTGGGGTGACGAGGAGAATGTATAGGGCCGGGTTGCTCAGGAAGAAGAGGAAAACGGATTCTGGATTATGTCCCCCGGCGACGAGCGGCCATTGTAGATGCCGTTTGGAGAGGCGTCAATCGCCTACAGTCGGGGTGGCTGCGCGTGCTCCACGCAATTTGAAAAATCACTGTTCTTTTTTCCTCGCCCTCTTGGGTTGGCCCAAGGGGGCAGCGGCTGGGTTGTGTTGTCTCAGAGTCTCTGTCATTCAGGGTGACGTTGTTATGGTGCCGACTCGTGTCCGAACGCGGCCCCTGTGCTGTTACCCAACCCATGGGTGTCCGCTGGACAGCGAAGAGTGTCGCCAATCCCGGAAGAACCTGGTGCAGTGTTCATCTTCAGTCACGTTGGGGGATCTCGGACGAAACTGACGGGAATTTCGCTGACGGAAAGACCGTTGAGGGTTGTGGGGCCCAATATTTGTTCTGCCGCATGCAGGTGCCTGGTTCTGCCATCGCAGTCGAAGTGTAAGCCTCGACCTCCGGAGCGATCGTAAAAAACCGACTCGCCGTAGGATTTGATGTCCCCAGAAACGAACTCGACCCTGTAAAAACTTGGAGTTGAAAAACTGTTGGGTCTTGTGGTGTCGGCCAGAATCGTAGCCGTTCGGACCTGGCCTGGATTCCCTGGCTCCATCACGGCTACTCGGGCTGCTCCACACACCCATCTTGTTTGGCTTTTTTGGCTTGAGACCCGGTTCGAAGAATGCACATAGCATCATCGCTTGCCTCCTGTGGTTGAGCGTTGGTTTTTGTTTTTCCTCGTTCGGTCCTTCCCCGCGCCTTGAGGAAAGTTGTCCGAATTGCTCCATGAATTAAGCAGGATGTGTGCCATGTCATGAACGGGGGACATGGCTCATGCATGTGGGTCTCGTTGGGAGTTATTTGGTGAATTTTTAGGTGGCTGCTGGGTACGTCGGGCCTTTGAGGCACTGCAGGTTGAAGGGTTGGGGTATGCAAAAGTGTAAGGTTACACGACACTGTCCTTGGGGATTCTTGGGCATCCACGGCAATTCCTCAATTAAACTGAGGAGTTCGCCAAAGAGCGTACATACGCAAAATGGCTGACACCCTGTGGAAAAACACATGACGGCATTTTTACGTAATCACCGGCAACAATGGTCAGCTCCCTGAATGTTGAGAAAAGAGACCGTGTAAAGTGTCCCTCCAGCTAGACGGCAAACCTTCTGGCGGTGTGGGAACATGCTGTACGAAAGGAATCTCGGAAAGGAGTTTTGGAGGCGGTTGCGGGAAAGACTGAGAGCCTCCGTCCTGTTTAGGAGGGGCTGTTTCAGAGATGCCGGGAGAAAAACGTCAGAATTCGTTCTTCGTACCGTGGACCTTCGAGGGCATGGGCTTGGCCATGATCCGCCCGTGGTATCAGCCACAGTTCGGTCGAGTCGGGATTCGCGTTGGCGGCAATCTGCCGGGAGTGGGCGGCGGGAATCTGAGAGTCGGCCTCCCCGTGGATGAGGAGCAATGGCGCCTTGAGGTCCTGCACGGTGTTAACGGGTGCGGCCTTGTCGATATCCAGCCCCAGCAGAAGCTTGGCGTAGAGTCGCGTCAGCGTCACAATGGGCCATTTCAGTGGGCCGGGGAGAAAGAAGAACTGCCGTTCCACAATCCCGCTCAGCGATGCGTAGGGGCTATCGGCCACGATGGCCTTGATGGCGGGGTTCTGAGCCAGAATAAACGTGGAGGCGCTCATGGAAAAGCCCATTGCCCCGATGCGGGTGGGATCCACAGCCTCGCGTTGTTGAAGGTAGCTCACGGCTGCGTGTACGTCATGGACCTCTCGAATTCCGACTGTGGTGTAGAGGCCGTCACTCTCGCCAAAGTATCGGAAGTCCATCAGTAGCAGATGGAACCGGCTGTGGAGAAAGAGGACGTGTGGCAAGATATTGGCCTTGTCGAAGGGATACCCGTGGCCGACCACAATGGTGGCTGGCTGGTTGCTGTTCCCCGGTGGAGTGTGCTCTCCGCTGGTGCTGGCCGTGGGAATAAACCAACCTCGAAGCGTGATCCCATCTGCCGTGTCGAACGCAACCGACTCGTAGTGAAGACCAAACCGAGCGGGATCAACGTCGGTCTTAAAGGTGAATGGACGGATGCCTAGAAGCAGGTTGAGGAGCGGGAATAACAGGAAGGCTCCGAGGACATATAAAATCAGCTTTAGCATTGAGATTTGAGAGTGGTGTTGATTCTTAGAGTGTGATCCGGGAGCGAAGGACTGGCTTCACCCCTTTGCCGCGAGAAGGAACGGGCACTTGGAGACTCCAATGACCGTCACCAACTGGTCAGGGCTGTCCTTCACGACACCCATCCAGAAACCCCTGAGTCCCCGTAGCCCCGAAGCGGATTTGAGAGAGGCCAGCCAATACAGGGATTCCATTCCGAATTCAGAATGGACGCCAAGAGGGCGGGGGAATTAATCCTGGGCCACGATGTGGGTGTCGGTCTCCTCGACGCCGGGGATAGTTTGGATTTTCGTGATAATCATTTCGGCCAAGGCTCGGTCATCATCGGCGTTAAGAAGGCCAAAAATATCGGGTCGCCCGAAACAGGCATGGGCTTGCTCGACTTCGGGGATTTCCCGGAGCAGTTTGAGAACCTCCTTCGACTTGCCGGTTTTCACCTTCATGAGAAGATAGGCTTTGATTGCCATGGCTTCCTCCCTTCTTGTTCAAGGGTTAGTGGTTGGCCTGTACCCATTCCCGGAATCGGCTTGACTTTTACCACAACCCCTATGGCTGTATCTATGAATAGGTTGACTGCACCGAGTGATCTCTTGGGTCAGCCATTCCTCGCTCAATGAATTTTCTTCACTCCCGACGACGCACTCATTTTAGTGGAAAGCGATCTTTTTTTCGTCCATGCCTTCGGCCAGAGGGCGGGAGGCGATAGGGAGTGTCAGGCCCGAGTCCTGGGCAATCCCAAGAACGCCCCTGAACGCTTGCGCGTCTGAACACCCTCGGATTAGGATGGCCCGACGGTGCGCAACTCCCGGTCAATTTTTTAAAAATGGGGACAGGCACCGGCGGGGACTGCCCTGTTCTGGGACTGTCCCCTTCTGTGCCGGAGCCAGTCCCCATTTTCTAAGCAGGTTTTACTGTGAAGCGAACTGTCTCGCTGATTCCCAGTGCCACCGAAATCGTGTGCGCCCTGGGCTTTGAAGATCACCTGGTGGGGCGTTCGCATGAGTGCGATTATCCGGAGTTCGTCAAACACCTGCCTCCTTGCACCGAACCCAAGTTCGACCCTGCCGGCAGCAGCCGGGAAGTTCATGAGCGAGTCCAGGCCCTCCTACAAGACGCTTTGTCGGTGTATCGTGTGGACGTCGAGAAACTGCAGGGCTTACAGCCGGATGTCATTATTACCCAAGCGCAGTGTGAAGTCTGTGCTGTCAGCCTTCAGGACGTGGAACGGGCAGTGGCGACTTGGGTAGGGTCCAAACCCTCCCTTGTGTCCTTATCCCCTCAACGGCTTATGGATGTGTGGTCCGATATCACCCGAGTGGCAGAGGCCCTGGGGGACCCTGCCCGTGGAGCTGCTTTGACGGATGGGCTTCAAGCTCGGGTCAGAACCATTGGGGAGAAAACCAAGGCGATCCCAACCCGTCCGACCGTCGCCTGCCTTGAGTGGTTTGACCCCCTGATGGCCACGGCTCACTGGGTCCCGGAACTTGTGTCCTTGGCAGGCGGCCAAAACCTCTTTGGGATGGCAGGGCAGCCTGCCCCGATGCTGACTTGGGAGGCCCTGCAGGAGAGCGATCCCGACATACTTCTGCTTATGCCCTGTGGGTTTGATATTCCGCGGATTCGGCAAGAGCTGGAGTTGCTGACCGGTCAACCCGCCTGGTCTGGCCTGAAAGCGGTGAGGAGTGGCCGCGTGTATCTGACCGATGGGAACCAGTACTTTAATCGCTCCGGACCCCGTCTGGTGGAATCGCTTGAAATCGTGGCCGAGATCTTTCACCCGTCTGTCTTTCAATTTGGCCACGAAGGGATCGGCTGGGAACGGTTGTCGTCGTGATCTGCCATTGGAATGGCCCGGAGTTTACCTGATTAAGAGGCTTCAGAGTTTTAAAGCTCCTCCTCACTTCCCCCCTCCCTTAACGAGCCTGATCCCTCGGCCTTCTTGAAAAGCGTCTGAAGTCTAAGGGTTCATTGCGCGTATCTTTTTTCAAGGTCAAGTGAAAATCTTTTTCCGTTACGGTTGATTGGTTGGGGCAAGATCGGTAAGATCCGGCGCCGGAGGAGGGTGCACAGGCAGATGAATAACAGAATGACGTGTTTCAAAGCTCCACCAAGCTTACACTTAGCCTTCGTAAGTTGGATGTGTCTGCTGGTTGGTGTCTGGCTTTTGATCCTTTTGCCCGACCCTTCAAGAGCCGAAGTTCAGGCTCGACATATCATCAAGAATGGAACGATTGAGCTTGGTCTCCAATCAGGGTATTGGCAGGCATTTACGGGGTTGGGCAATGCCAGTTCCTCTAATCGGAGCGCGATTTTTGTCCTGCCGCAAATCGGGTACGTGGTGACCGATGAGTTGTCCGCAGGCCTTCTGAGTGGCGCCTTTGAAGTTCTCGTTGAGCCGGTGGGGGCCCATTTTTTTCAACCGTTTAGTGCCTCATTGTTTGGGGGCTCTTTAGTCTTGAAATATAACTTTCTTTCCTTCGGCCGGTGGATGCCGTACTGGGATTTTGGGGCGGGCGTAACCTGGACTGATTTGGCGCCACGAATTCCGGAGCAAAGTACCCAGCTTGAATTTCTCCTCGAAACTGGTCCAGGAATGCAGTATTTCATCACGGCGGAGTCCGCCATCTCACTCGGTATCCGCCTTCACCACATTTCCAACTCAGGGCTTGGGGACCGCAATACCGGCATCAATGCCGTCCTTGGGCTCATTGGGATATCGTTTTACTTTCCTGATTAATCTTGACCACGACATAGTTTCCCATCCCATGAATCCCTTTCCCGCATCCACAAAGGGTGCTGACGTCTATGTGCGAATAAGTCGAGAGGTTTCAGGGCTTGGCCTGGTACACGCGCCCTCCCGTCCGCAGGTAGCTCTGGTCAATGAGTTGAAGGCTCTTGGTGTTGAGGAATTATTTGGGGGCCAGGTGGTCGACCGGGAAAGAGCCATGGCGGCGCGAGCAGGTTTGTTTCTGGCCATCGACGCGTGGGACGAGGCGCATGCTGTCGCCCAAGACCTGGACATTCCTGAGGGGAGCTACTGGCATGGGGTTGTCCACCGACGTGAGCCGGATGCCTCTAATGCCAAGTACTGGTTCCGCCGTCTGGGGCATCACCCGGTTTTTGACCAGTTGGGGAGCCCTCAAACCCATCAGGCTTTGCCCTCGGTAGCTGCCTTTGATGACATTGTGACGGCTGGGTATTGGGACCCTTTTCGGTTTGTTGATTGGTGCACGCGTTGTGAAGAGGGTAAAAGACCGGAACTTCGATCGGAACTGCAGGAACTGCAGCAGCGGGAAATGTTGCTGCTTCTGACCTATTGTGTGCGGCAGGCGCTGGGAAAGCCCGGCCAGGCAATTCATAACCAATGACTACAAAGTTTCGAGAAAGGAGGGAGAGGCGTCATGGGCTGGCTGAGTAAAGGGTTGGGGAGAAAATTTTCAACTAAAGTCACTTTAAAGAGATGGTGTTGGCGAGTGGGTGGCCGGAAAGCCAGTCCGGTGGAGGATGTTCAAGACGAAAAAGAACGAATTGCTCGTCAATTGGCTCTAAGTCTTTTTTTGGTATTTTCCCTTTCATTTTCCCTCTTTAATGAAATCCCCGCGCTTGGGCAGCATTCCAGCCAGGGTGGGGATCATGAGCAGACAACAAGCCTCATGCCTGGGCATGCACATCCGCCTATGCCTGGACAGTGGGAAGGGTCCCCCGAGGGCATTGCGTATTCGGAATTCAACCATGCCTTGGCCGGCGTGGGAGTCATTATGGTGGGCTTGAGTGAACTTCGATCTGGCTTAGGGATCACCGCTTTGGCTTGGTCTCGATTCCTATTGCCGATAGGAATGTTGGCCTCCGGTGCCTATCTCATGATCTGGAGTGACCATGAAGCTTGGCCGATCGGTTCCATGAGTTTGGCGGAAACGCTTTCGGGCGATGATCCGGAGCCGCTGCAGCACAAGATCTTTGCTGTCCTCTTGTTGGGTGTTGGAATGATTGAGCTCCTCGTTCGCCTGGGTCGGATACCACAGCGGGGTTGGAACGTGTCTCTCCCGGGTTTCGCCATCCTGGGTGGATTTCTTCTCTTCATGCATCAACACGGGCCTCATCCGGCGGCGCATCAAATCATGATTTACCATACCATCATGGGTATGCTGGCGATTACGGCTGGCTCCTGCCGACTGGTCGATGAATATGCAGAGGTCCGAAAGGGTCAAAAAGCCAACCGAGAAGGCCGGTCAAATTTAAAGGTGCTGTGGGCCATCTTGGTCACTTTGATTGGCGTACAATTACTGTTTTATTCGGAGTCATAAAATTTTTGGTTCTTGAGGTTAAGAACCTCGAACTAAGAAGGCCACTTACCCTTTTCACTGCGGCGGGGAAAACCCACGAGGCCCCGCCGCATTCCCTTCTAAATTTTCAACCAAAAAATCAAACACAGGGTCCAGGTGTTCGGACCCTTCTCAACTGCATGGAAATGGAGACTTTCTCCTTTTTGTCTGTCGGTTTTTGAATTGTCAGGCTCAGGACAGGGGATTACAACAGGCCGATAGCGTTGCACAAGACAATGAGAACGGCCACCGGGGCGACATAGCGGATGAGGATTTGCCAGATTTTATACCCCACTTCCCCCTTCATACTCAGCTCGCTCTTGCTGGTTTCTTTGGTCATGAGCCACCCGGCAAAAACCGCGATGAAAATTCCGCCGAGGGGTAACATCAGATTTGAGGTGAGGTAGTCGAGGAGCTCGAAAAAGTTCAGGCCAAAGAGGGTGGACTCTGACCAAATGTTGAAGGAAAACACCGTTCCAAGCCCTAAGGCCCAGGTGATCAAGCCGCTCCAAAACGCGGCGTGCAGTCGGGTCATGCCGTACTTCTCGATGAGCAAAGTCACGGCCGGTTCGATGAGAGAGATAGAAGACGTCCACGCTGCGATTAGGAGCAAGACGAAGAACAGCGTTCCAAAGAGGGTCCCTCCTGCCATGTTCCCAAAAGCTACCGGGATGGTTTCAAAAATGAGGCTCGGGCCTGCTCCAGGTTCTAGCCCGTTGGCAAAAACAATGGGAAAGATGGCGATTCCGGCCATCAGCGCCACAAGGGTATCCACCACGGCAATGGACACCGAGGTTTGGGCAATGGAAATTCCCTTGGGGAGGTAGGATCCATAGATCATAATGGTCCCCATTCCCAAACTTAGGCTGAAAAAGGCTTGTCCCATCGCCGCCAGCATGCCCGATCCGGATAACCGACTGAAGTCTGGAGTGAATAAAAAGGCCAATCCCTTGAGGAAAAATCCCGTGGTCATCGCGTACCCGACTAAAACCAAAAGGAGGACAAAGAGGGCGGGCATGAGCCATTGCACGGCTTTTTCCAGCCCGCTCTTGACCCCCCGAGCTACGACGAACATGGTGATGATCATGAATGCGGTGTGCCAGGCCAGGAGCCCGATCGGATTCCCAACGAATTTACCAAACAAATTTGAAACGGCTTCTCCGGAGGCTCCGCTAAAGGTTCCCACTCCTGAATAGAGAATGTAGGCTAAGGTCCATCCTCCAATCACACTGTAGTAGGACAGAATCAACACGCCGGCTACTGTGCCAGCCCATCCAACCAACTGCCAATGCGGGCTGGTGTGTATTTCCTTAGCGAGGTGCCGCATGGTATTGACAGGAGTCTCCCGCCCGCGCCGGCCCAGCATCACCTCGGCCATCATCATGGGAATGCCCAGGGCGGCGACGCACAGTATGTACACGAGGACAAAAGCGCTCCCACCATGCTCACCGGTGAGGTAGGGAAACTTCCAGATGTTGCCTAGGCCGACAGCCGCGCCGGTGGCCGCTAAAATAAAGGTCCAGCGGGAGGACCATTGGCCGTGGATGGATTGTCGTTCGGTGGTCATCGTCCTGTTCGGTGTCATGCCTGTGGCGGGGCCGGAGTGTAGCCGCAGGGCTTGGATGGTTTCAAGGGTTTTTTCTTAAGCTGATCGGTGGAAAGGTAGAGTGACTTGAGATCGGAGAAAACCCCGACTATAGTTGGGCCACCCCCTCTCACCAGGGATGAGCGATCTTTGTTTTAAGTGCCAGCCGGTAGGGTAACCGGGTCTTGACCACGGGAATTTAACTCAGGAATCTCACTATGGAATCAGAAACAGCAGCACGACGGGTAGTGGTGATCGCCCCCATGCCGCCTGAGAAGGCTGCCTATGCACTGGCCCGGTATAGCCGCTCTCCGGACTCCATTGAAGACAGCCTCCGCTGGGTTCATTCCCACTCCTCGGAAAAGTTCTGGGAGCAGTTTTATTTTGCTTACGGGCATGCCTCCATTGCCGATCTTGGCCATGTCACCGTGTGCTTTGAAAACATCTCTGAGCTGGCGGCAATCCGCTTGGAAGACGAGCCTCTGTGGGATGGACAGGCCAAATCCAGCCGGTATCAGAACTTTGCCGTAGCGGGGTGTTATGTTCCTTCCACTATCCTGAGCACGGAGGCCGAGGGGGCTTATCGTGGAGTGCTGGGCAGCCTCTACAATGTGTACCAAGCCTTGCAGCAACCCCTTCAGGAATATCTTTCGGCACGGTACCCCCGGCCCGACGCGATGAAACCGGCTGATTATACCCGGACCCTCGCTGCCCGAACCTTTGACGTGACCCGCTATCTCTTGCCCTTGGCGGCCAATACCAATGTCGGCCAAGTTGTGAGTATCCGGACATTGGAAAAACAAATCACCCGGTTGCTCTCAGCCCAATTGCCCGAATTGCAGACCATTGGGGAAGATTTGAAAGAAGCGTGCAGGCGACCCCCATCCAATTTGTGGGCCTCCCTTGATGGCCGCGGTTCGGACCCGGTTGAACCCCTGGCCCCCACGTTGGCCCGCCATGCAGCCCCAAGCGTGTACCAATCCGAGGTGTACCGGGGTCTCTTTCGGCATGCGAAAGGCATCATGAAACAGGCTGGTCTTGACCAGCCCGAGTCCTGGGCCTCTCGAACCACTCCTGTTGATTTATTAGCCCCCCATGATCCTTTGGATGAACTGGTTGCCACGCTCCTGTATCGGGTCAGCCACGCTCCCTATCGCGCTATTCTTGAATTGGTTCAGCAATGGTCTGAAAAGGAGAAGCGCGGAACCCTTGAGGTCGGGATGCGGGGTCGTGGCCCTCATGATGAGCTGCTCAAAGAATTCCGGAGTGGGTACACGTTTATTTTTGATGTGCTGATGGACATTGGAGGATGGCGGGACCTCCACCGGCATCGCCGGTGTCAGCAAGTCCAGCAAAACTTTACGACGATGCATGGGTATGACATTCCACCCGTGCTGAGAGAGGCCGGTTTGGATCGGGATTATGGCCAAGCCATGGAGGCAGTGAAGCAGGACCTTGAACGGTTACGCTCCTCGGATCAGGAGGCGGCTCTCTATGCGATCCCTTTTGGATTCCGGGTGCGGTGCCTGTTTAAAATGGATTACGCCGAAGCGGACTATATCTCTGAGTTGCGGTCCGGTGTGAAGGGGCATTGGTCCTATCGGACCATTGCTTGGCTCATGAAAGAAAAAATCAGGGAGCGGTATCCCTACCTGGGGGAACTCATTCAGGCTACTCCCCCTGATGTGGAAGATACGCTGACACGTTGAAGCGGGGGGCCATCTCTGGGCCCTTGGATCCTGGCGGGCGTCAAGAAAAGGAGTTTTTGAGCCGTGGCAGATGAAAAGCAGGTCCAGGATGCCATCATTCGCGGAGACTGGGCGGGGGTGTTGGAGTTGGCTACCCAATGGTCTCAAGCACCCACGGCTGGTCCGCGTGCTTTTTTTGCGATGAACGTCGTGTACCTTTTGGAAGGGGAGTTTGCGCTCGCCTGGCAAATGCATGCGCAGTCCTTGCAGGAACCACAGGATATTGACACCGTGCGGGAATGGGTGGACCGCATGCGAGCGGAGTACCCTCGAGAGAGTCCTGTACACTTGGTCGCCGGGCTTTTTTTGTCACAATCGGGCCAATCGGAATCCTCAATGGCCTGTTATAAAGAGGCCGTGGTTTTAGCACCCCAATCCCCCTACCCCCATTTTTTCCTTGCGCAAATCTACCGACGGATGGAGCGCGTGGATGAGGCCCTGAAAGCCTACCGGGAGGCGGTGAAGTTGGATCCCACCTATGTGGCGGCCCGGCTCAACTTAGGCGTGGCATATCAGGAGCAGGGACGGCTCGAGATGGCTATTCCCCAATACCGGGAACTGATTAAACTACGCCCAACGGATCCTTTAGGCCACATCAATCTCGCCTGTGCCTTGGCGGAGCAGGGGAAACTTGATGCCGCCATTGAGGAATACAGGGAAACCCTGAAGTTAAATCCTGATGACGCAGAAGTTCGGTTTGCTCTTGGTGGGGTTCTTGACCAAAAAGGTCGGAGAGATTTGGCGTTACGAGAATATGAAGAAGCCTTACGAATGAATCCAGGGTTCGCTCCGGCGGCCACAGCTATCGGGTGGATTCGGTTTGGACGAGGGCAATTTGATTTTGCGCTGGACTCGTTTAGTGTCGCGTTGAAGGCCAACCCGGACGATGCGAGTGCTATCTTTGGAGTGGGACGGGTGTATGAGGAAAAACGGAAACCGGAAATGGCGGCTGATCACTATTACCGCGCATTCGAATTGGAAAAGGACCCTGACCGAAGGACCACCCTTATGAACTTCATCGCCAAGATGGGCTTTGAACAATTGTAAAATGGGTGCGGGATCTTCCCGTTGTGGCTGGAGAGAAGGGTTTTGATCCAGCCGGATTACAGATCCAGGATGGATTGCCGGAGCGTGGAGATCTGTTTCGGGGGATCCCCAATTTTGGCGAGTTCGTGTTTAATTTGATCTCGTAAATAGGAGGAGTAGCCGACCTTGTCCAGAAAAAAATCCAGGAAACGGTCTCCCAGCAAGGCGCTTTTTGACTTCAACTCCTCAACAATGTCATCGCTAACAGGGGCAAAACAGCTTCCCACGTGTAAAATGACTTTGTAGTAGCCCCCTTCCCCGCGTCGCTCGAATCGAATTCCTTCCACCACCACCTCTTCGTACAAGGAAAATTTCCCCAACCGGGATCCACATTGTAAGCCAACTTCCGAGGCGAGACAAGGGCGCTCCTGATTTTTATAGCATTGGAAAGGTTGAGGTTTTTACCAAAGAAGAGATTTGCCTAGATCTTGTTTGGTGAGAATAGGTTTTGCGCTAGCTCCGCCCACCTGATTCTTGACGGATCATAGACCCTGTGATAGCGTACCTTTCCCCAAAAATAACATCACGTACTCGACCCTCCAACCAAACAGGTCTTATAAAAGGGGAAGCCTCTTATTCTGAAACGGTATCTTTTGGCCCCTGGGCCTACCCAGGTGCCCCTAGGAGTCCTTTTAGCTATGGCCACCCCAGTGACTCATCACCGGGCACCTGAGTTTGCGGAATTGTTCGGCCAAGTCCGTGAGGATTTGAAATGATGGTCAGAATCTTAACGTCTACTGAAAATGGTTATGATCAACGCAGGCCGGTGGGTCAGTATCCGCAACAAGGCCGTGGGGACCAAGGGGTTGGTCTAATATGTTTAAGCCGTGCGGGAGTGTTTTATGTCTCGGGTGTATAACTTCAGTGCTGGCCCGGCGATGTTGCCGGAAGCGGTGTTAAAGCAAGCTCAAGCCGAATTGCTGGATTGGCATGGTGCTGGTGCTTCCATTATGGAGATGAGTCACCGTGGGAAAGAGTTTGTCTCGGTCGCGGCAGAGGCAGAGCAAGATGTCCGCGATTTATTGGGCGTTCCCGATAATTATAAAGTGCTCTTCTTGCAAGGTGGGGCCACAACCCAGTTCGCGACCATTCCCATGAATCTCTTGCGTGGTAAACGAAAGGTCGATTACATTTTGACGGGTGCGTGGGGCAAAAAAGCCATTAGCGAAGCCAAGAAATATTGTTCGGTTCATGTTGCCGCATCCTCAGAAGGCGATAACTTTGCCAACATCCCAGCGTTTGACCGTTGGGCGTTAAGTCAAGATGCGGCCTATGTGCATTACACGCCCAACGAAACGATCGGTGGTGTGGAATTTCATTGGGTTCCTGATACGGGGGAGGTGCCCTTAGTAGCGGACTTTTCATCAACAATCTTATCACGCCCAATTGATGTGAGTCGTTTTAGCCTGATTTATGCTGGTGCACAAAAAAATATCGGGCCTTCCGGCTTGACCTTGGTGATTGTGCGTAATGATCTCATTGGCGAGGCATTGCCCATTACGCCAAGTGTGTATGATTACGCCAAGCAAGCAGAAGCCGATTCTATGCTGAATACTCCACCCACCTATGCCGTATATATGGCGGGTTTGGTCTTTCAATGGTTGAAAAGGCAAGGCGGGCTTGCGGCAATGGGGACCATCAACGAACGGAAGGCCAGTAAGCTATACGCAGCCATTGATGGGTCAAGTTTTTACAGTAATCCCGTCGAAAAGGCCTCTCGCTCTTGGATGAACGTCCCATTTGTTTTAGCCAATGCCGTTTTGGATAAAGACTTTCTCGCAGGAGCAACAGAAGCCGGTTTAACCACACTGGAAGGTCATCGTTTGGTAGGGGGAATGCGCGCCAGTATTTATAACGCGATGCCTGAAGCAGGTGTTGATGCGTTAATTGACTTTATGGCCGATTTCGAAAAACGCAAAGGCTAAAAGACGGATACGATATGGCCAAAACCGTCATGAATTTAATTAGAGAAAAGTGTAATCCCACACGTGAAAAATCTTTTAACTTCTTAACAATATTTCAGAAAAAGTCTTAAAGCGCCCTGCCAAGGTCCACATACGATCAGCGAGTAGGTGAGTGAACTAGGTGCAATCATGCTGCGCTCATTTGATATGATTATGGCGATTGGCCCCGTCGAAATGGTCTTGAAAGGTTTGGGTCATTCCATCACCTTGGGTTCAGGTGTGGCCAGAGCCCAAGAATTGCTCAGGTGGTGTCCAAGGAACGAATCATTGGTAACCGATCTAAGGTTCTGAGAGATGAATATTCTTGTGAGTGATAGCTTATCGACCCGGGGCATTGAGGTTCTTCAACAGGCCGGGTTTACCGTTGAGGTAAACACCAAACTATCCAAGGAGGAGCTTCTCCAGGAAATCAAACGGTTCGAAGGCCTGATTGTCAGGTCCGCCACCAAGGTGACCGCGGAGGTCATTGATGCGGCGGACCGATTGAAAATCATTGGTCGTGCCGGGACTGGGCTGGATAATGTGGATAGCGAGGCGGCCACCCGGCGGGGCATTGTGGTGATGAATACCCCTGGTGGCAATACCATTACCACGGCCGAACATACAATCGCGATGATTGTGGCAATGAGTCGAAATATCCCTCAAGCGACGGCTTCCATGAAAGCCGGCAAATGGGAAAAGAACAAATTCATGGGCGTGGAATTGTATAATAAGACCTTGGGGCTCATCGGTCTGGGCCAGATCGGGGCCTATGTGAGTAAGCTGGCTCAGGGGTTATCCATGAATGTGATCGGGTACGATCCATTTTTGGCCCCGGAGCGGGCTCGAAAGATGGGGATTGAGGTCGTCGAGTTGCCCGAGCTCTTTCGGCGTTCCGATATTATCTCGGTGCACGCGCCCCTGACTAGTGACACCCGGGCTCTGATCAATGCGACAACCATCGAGAAAATGAAAGACGGTGTGATGCTCGTGAACTGCGCCAGGGGCGGGATCGTGCACGAGGGTGATTTGTTTAAGGCCCTTCAAACCAAAAAGGTCGGAGCCGCTGCCTTCGACGTGTTTGAAGAGGAGCCCATGAAACCGGATCATCCATTGTTGACTTTGGACAATTTTATCTCCACCCCCCATATCGGAGCGTCTACGGGCGAGGCCCAAGAAAATGTGGCAATTGGAATCGCGGAACAGTTTGTTGATTATTTCAAGAAAGGAATTGCCCGAGGAGCGGTGAACATCCCGTTGGTACCCCCGGAAGTCCTTCCAAAATTGCAGCCATACCTAGGGTTGGCTGAACGCATGGGGTTGTTCCAGGGCCAATTGATTGATGGGGGTCTGGAGCGGGTCACGGTCGAATATTATGGAGAAGTTGCCGGCCTCCCTGTTGCCCCCTTAACGGTGGCCGTGCTCAAGGGGCTCTTTGCCTCCATTCTTGAAGATGTCGTGAATTACGTTAATGCCCCTATCATCGCAAAGGAACGGGGTGTTGAAGTCAAAGAAGTAAAAAGCAGCGACGCGGGAGACTTCACCTCCCTCATTCGGATTCGGGTTGAAGCTTCCGATCAATGCCATCAGCTTGCGGGAACCCTTTACCACCGGAAGGAGCCCCGCATTGTTGAAAGCAATGCTTACCCCGTGGAAGTCATACCGGAGGGGCATATGCTTTTGATTTATAACGTTGACCGACCGGGTGTGATTGGTTCGGTCGGTCGCGTTCTCGGTGACCACGATATCAACATTGCCAGAATGCAGTGTTCTCGTGCCGAACGAGGTGGGAACGCCTTGCTGATCATTGGGTTGGACGCTCCTCTGCCCGCCCAGGTGCTCGAGACCATCAAGCGGGAAAAAGACATCCTTTCCGTTCGTCTTGTGGATCTTTCTAAAGCCCTTTAATCCCCCCTGGTTCGCAATGGCCCGCCGTCTTCCAAAACGGATTGAGAATCGCTCCCTTCCTATGATGAGTTCTGCCCGTTCCCTGATTCCTATCGGGGTGGCCACCCTTCTCCCGGATGCGGCGCAACGAGTCAGGCATCTCGAAGGTGTTCTCTTCGCGGGATTTGCTAAATGGGGCTATCGCGAAATCATTCCACCGACCTTTGAATATTTGGATGTTCTCTCGGCTGGCTTGCCGGCAGAGGTGCTAGAGAAGTGTTACAAATTCCCTGATTGGACAACAGGTCGGATTTTGGTCCTGAGGCCCGATGTCACAGCCCAAATTGCCAGAACAGTTGCCATGGGGATGGCTGGTCAAGGGTTACCTCTCCGCTTATGTTACCGGACAACCGTGTTTCGGCATGAACCGGAACACGCCGGTCGGGAACGTGAGGTGTTCCAGGTCGGGGTAGAGTTGATCGGAGCCGACGATGCGTCGATGGATGCCGAAATTTTGACTCTCCTTATGGAATCCCTCAAGTCCTTAGGGTTGGCGGAGTTTAAAATTTCGTTGGGTCATGTGGGATTTTATAAAGCCCTTCTGGCTAGATCGAGAATGTCGGATGAGGGCCGGAAACAGGCTGAGGTAGCGGCAGCACAGAAGGACCTTCCTAAGCTCGAAGGTCTGTTGAGCCGCGAGGGGGTTCCGAAGAAGGTGGCTCGGCCCCTTCTTGAGGCTCCAGGACGCTATGGACGTGATGAAGTGCTGAAATGGGGAAGGTCGGTAGCTGGGCGGGATCGGGCATTGGCCAAACCCATTGGTCGCTTGGCTCAGGTCTATCATCTATTGGAAGTCGCCGGGTACAAAAATCATCTCTTGCTGGATCTTGGAGAATTCCGTGGCTTCGATTACTATGATGGATTAGTCTTTGATGTGTTTTCCGGAAGTTTGGGGTGCGAACTTGGTGGGGGCGGTCGATACGACCATTTAATCGGACGGTTTGGGCGGAACCTCCCGTCGACCGGGTTTGCCCTTGATGTGAATCGGTTATTTGGCGCGTTGGGGCCTGTGGGAAATGGAGGAGCAGGGCACCCATCGGCCATTTTCCTTTCTGCCCCGTTAACCCACTATGGCCTGGCCTTTAAGACTGCCCAGCTTCTCCGATCCGCTGGGCTTCCTGTTCTCCAAGAGGTATTACCCAAACTTACTCCCCAGGCGATGAATGATGTTCGAGAGCGTGCGAGGCAATGGTCTGTGCCGGTTGCGGTGTTCGTTGGCCTCCCCGCATTGGGCGATAACCAAGCGCTGGTCGTCAAAAGTGCTGGTGGACCCACCAAATCGCCAAGGCTGAAGGTCCTGATTCGGGACCTGCCGAAAGTTTTGAGAAAGGCAATCAATGCCGGCCTCTGAGTTGTTTGAACTTCGGGTTCCTCCGCAAAACCTTGATGCCGAACAGGCCGTCCTTGGCGCCATTTTGCTGGACAATGCGGCGCTGAATAAAGCGGTTGAACTCATTACCGAAGAGGATTTCTACCGAGGTGCCCACCGAGGGGTGTATCAGGCCATGGTGGAACTCTTGGAGCGGAATGAGGTGGTCGATCAGGTCACCTTGACTGAATTTCTCAAAACCAAAGGGCAGCTTGACAGTGTGGGTGGGGCCGCCTATGTGGCGGAATTGGTTCAAGCGGTCCCGAGCGCCTCGAATATCCGATATCACTGTAAAATTGTCCGGGAAAAAGCCTTATTGCGGGGTTTGATCAGAACGGCAACCGAAATTGTGACTCGTGGATATGAGGAAACCGGGCAGACCGATAACCTTTTAGAGTATGCGGAGCGGGAAATTTTCCGGCTGACCCAGGGAAAACTGGGGCGCTCCTTTATTCAGATCAATCAGATCATTAAGGAAAGCGTCGATCTTGTCGATCAACTATATAATAGGAAAGAAAGGATCACCGGCGTTCCCACAGGCTTTCAAGTACTGGATGATTTGACCGCTGGGTTTCAGCCCTCGGATTTGATCATCATTGCGGGGCGACCCAGCATGGGGAAAACCAGCCTGGCTCTTGGCATTGCTGAACATGCAGCCATTCAGGCTAACCTGAAGGTGGGAATATTCAGTTTGGAAATGTCCAAAGCGCAGTTGGTCCTTCGCATGCTGAGTTCCCAAGCGCGCCTTGACTCTCATGCTCTCAGAACGGGGCAGTTGACGGAAAAGGATTGGCAACCACTTTGTTATGCCGCAGCCCGATTGGAGGAGGCTCCTATCTTTATTGATGATTCGGGGAATCTGACCGTGCAACAGATGCGTGGCAAGGCGCGGCGCTTGAAGGCAGAGCATGGGTTGGACCTGCTCATTATCGACTATTTGCAATTGATGCAAGGGCGTAACGATTCCGAGTCGCGACAACAAGAAATTTCGGATATCAGTCGTGCTCTCAAGGGCCTGGCCAAGGAACTGGAAATTCCGATTGTGGCACTGTCCCAGTTAAGCCGAGCGGTGGAAAGCCGGAAGCCCCCTATTCCCGTTCTGGCGGACTTGCGGGAGTCTGGCGCCATTGAGCAAGACGCAGATGTGGTGATGTTTATTTATCGGGATGAGGTTTATAATCCTGATACGGAGGAGAAGGGAATTGCCGAAATTCTTATACGCAAGCATCGTAATGGGCCGACTGGAGATCGGCGGCTCTATTTTCATGAAAAATATGCGAGCTTTGAGAACTTGGCCAAGTAAGTGTTGATCGGCTGCCTGGTGGTTCAGCGAGGCGGCTATGGCCACTCTGATGAGAACTAGTCCTTGGTGAAGGGAGAATGAAGAACTCCAGCAGTCAGGTGAGGCTGGCGCATCCCCTTTGGGAGCGTACCCTTCTGACCTTTTTGGTGATTCCGCTCGTGGTTGTGTCCTGTGCGGCGGTGCCCGAGACCAAAACCGGCGGGTCAGCTTCCATCCTCCCATCCCATTCTGCTCCTAATCCTCAAGCGTATTTTCATTTTCTTCGGGGTTACTTGGCCGAGCGAGACAATGATTCTACTTTGGCAATCCAGGAATATCGTCTGGGGCTTCAACATGATCCCGAATCTGTGTATCTAAAAACTCGAATGGCCAGGCTGTATTTTTCCAGGGGTGAAATGGGTGCCGCCATTGCGACCCTCAGCCAGATCGATGACGACACTGTGGAAGAGGTTTCCAGCCTTACCCAAATGGCCAAAATTTATGAAGGAGCTGGGCAACCTCAACGGGCGCTGGACCTCTATGACCGCGCCATTGAACGGGATCCCGAAATAGCTCAGACCTATTTCTCTAAAGGGATCCTTCTGCTTACTCTGAAACGGTATGAAGAAGCCAGGGGAGTATTGGAACAAAGTACTCAATTGGCACCCCAATCTTATGTTGGATATTTCTACCTGGGCAAAGTACATGAAAAAGTCGGGGATTTTTCTCGAGCTGAAGAGCAATTTCAGAAGGCGATTAAGCGTAAGCCCAAGTTTCAGCCCGCCCATCAAGCCCTTGTTGCCATGTTGGAGTCCCAGGAGGAATTCCAAAAGGCTATTGAGGTCTACCGGGGATACCTTCAAACCGTGAACCCGCATAAGAAAGAATTTCGACAGCAATTAATTCGGCTTTTGCTTCGTCGGGGAGCTTATGATCAAGCGGTTGAAGAGTTGGAGCGGATCGTGGCCGATAATCCCGAGGATCTCTATGCCCGTGTTCGGATAGCGCTGATTCATGGCGAGATGGGGGATCACGAACGAGCCATTGCGGATTTGAAAGGCATCGTCCATGCCCATCCCTCCGAACTCCGTGTTCGAGACTACTTGGGCCTCATGTACGAAGAGATCAAAGACTATGACAAGGCCATTGGGACCTATAGGGCGAACCTCGACCTGGAGCCCACTTTTTATGACAGCCGACTTCATTTGGGTTATTTAATGTACCGTTTAAAACGATACGATGAGGCGATCCCACAATTGAAACAGGCTGTGCAGGTCAACCCCAAGAACCCTGAGTCTCATTTATTGCTTGGTCTCACCTACCTCCAATCCGAACAACATCTCCTTGCGACGGAGACGTTTAAAAAAGGGCTTGAGCGGCATCCGAAACATGCAGATCTGCGTTTTAACCTGGGTGCTGCTTACGACAAACTGGATAGATTTCCTGATGTGGTCCGTGAGATGGAAACGGTTTTACAGATGGATCCCAACCATGCCGACGCCCTGAATTACCTTGGATACAGCTATGCGGATCGGGGGATAAATATTCAGAAGGCCCTTGAACTCACGAAACGGGCGGTGGCCCTGAAGCCCGAAAACGGCTATTACGTGGATAGCTTGGGATGGGCGTTGTTTAAAATGGGCCGCATCGAGGAGGCTCTTGATGAAATCAAGCGAGCCGCGGGCCTTGTAAAAAATGACCCGGTCATATTTGAGCATTTGGGGGAAATCTATCTCAAGAAGGAAAACCGGGAGAAGGCTAGGAAGGCTTGGATTCAATCGATCGAGCTAGATTCTTCAAACCTCAAACTTATTCGACGGTTTCAAGAAAATGGTTTAGGGAAGCTCCCTCAGGGAGTTGGCATAGGAGCCGGCGAGAGTCAGATCAGTTGGTATGCACCGAATCTTCCTGGTTCGCCATGATTGCCCCTATGTTCGAAAAGGGGGGTCTCTTGGGTGAATAGAGAGCCAAGAGTCCAATCGCCTGGTGACATCCCGAGGTTTAGTCTTGAGGTGTTTTAAGATACTCGATGATGGAAAAGTAAAGGTCGCTTTTGTCACAAAAGACCCAGGAATATAGATTCATCTTGTTCCATTTTTTGGGAAGGAAGAACTGACCATGCTTCAATTCACCCGAAGTCAACGGGGGTTTAGCTTAACTGAGCTGATGATTGTTGTAGCCATTATTGGAATACTGGCTGTTATCGCCATTCCAAATTTTATGCGGTACCAGGCCAAGGCGAAGCAAATTGAAGCAAAAAATAATCTTGTGGCTATCCATACCGGGGAAATCGCCTATTTTGCCGAGTATAATGGGTACGTTGACGATTTTAATGCGATAGGCTTTTCAGTGACGGGGACCTCACAACGGTATTACTATGAATTGGGAAAGGCCAGTTCCGGAACCCTTCCTCTGGGGTGTTCGGAATCAACTCTTGATAATGTGACCCCTAACGGGTTCATAGCCGTTGCCATTGGAAATATAGATGGCGATCCGACTTGTGATGTCTGGACCATCGACGACCAAAAAACCTTAACCAATGTCATCAATGATGTTTCGTCCTGATAGTGAGCCTCTTACTCCCATTTTTCCCGCCTGAAAGTTCCAACAACGTATAGTCGAGGCTGACGAAATGGGCTCTCTCTACGTGATTACTACTTGACATACGCCGGCCCAAATGGGATGCTGTGCCTGGGCAATTCCACTTTTGTTCATCCATGCGTTAGCTCGTGCTCGCCCTCCGCAACTTTCTTGACAGGTATCAGTGGCTTTGCTATAAACGTCACCCGCCATGGGGTTTCCCCCAGGGGATGGGATTCGCCTTGGGTGAAAGGATATTGAGTTTCCTGCGCCCACCTCTTTAACCATCCAGGCTCCTTTTTCCGTAAGGTATGGATCTTCTGAAGAACCTCCTTGTGCGCCTTTCGGATAGTTTTTTTGCGTCCGTTCCGGTCGGGCTTAGAAAAACCACTGGAAAGCGGCACGGCCCCTCCTTGAAGTTGGTTTCCCATAACCCCAACCCTGTGGTCTCCCCTGACCTGGCACCCGGACGGTTGTTGCATTCCACGGTGGGTCATGCCGAGATTCTGGAGGATGCTCTCCACCGGAGTGAAACCTGGGGACTCGGTCACCAAGACTCCGAAAAAGGGTACTGGGTGTACGAACTTGAGGCCGATACGACGTTGACCTCAGAATATCTCATGTTGCGGCGCTTTTTAGGTCTTGTAGATGCCGATCGTGAAGAGAAAGCCGTCCGTTATCTTCAGCAAACTCAGCTTGTGGACGGGGGGTGGCCGATTTACACTGATGGGCCTGCAAGTGTGAGTGCCTCTGTTAAGGCCTATTTTGCTTTGAAGTTGGCAGGGGTCTCTCGAGAGGAACCCTTCATGCGTCATGCTCGAGACACCATCCTATCCAAAGGGGGAGTCGTAGCAGCCAATGTCTTCACCAAGATTACCCTGGCTCTCTTTGGACAGTACGACTGGCGTGGTATTCCCAGCATGCCTCCCGAAATTATCCTAGCCCCTAAACGATTTTATTTTAACGTCTATGCCGTATCTTACTGGACCAGGGCCGTCCTCATTCCCCTCCTCATTGTGTTTGCTTACAGGCCTACGTGCCGTATTCCTGAGGAACATGGGATTGAGGAACTTTTCTTACAGCCACGCCATCAAGTCCGATATCGGGAAGAGCCTCCTTTTCGAAAAGACTCTGCTTGGATCAGTTGGAGGAACTTTTTGGTGTGGGTAGATGGTGTCCTGAAGTTGTATGAACGATACCCAATTCAATCGCTCAGAAAAAAGGCTCTGAAAAGGGCAGAGGCTTGGCTGGTGGAACACATGCAGGGAGAGGGTGGCCTGGGCGCCATTTACCCTGCCATGGCCAATTCGATCTTCGCCTTGCGCGCCCTCGGCTACCCGCCAGAGCATCCAAAGGTCCTCAAAGCCTTAAAGGAAATTGAGGCCTTGGAAGTTGAGACCTCCCCAAGTGAGAATGGCCGGCAGGCCGCTACCCTTCATCTGCAACCCTGTCATTCTCCGGTGTGGGATACGGCGTTGACGATCAGTGCACTAGTTGAACGAGGGCTTCCCTTGGGCCATCCAGCGTTACGGGAAGCGGCTTCGTGGTTGCGCTCCCGTCAGACGAATGGTGTGGGGGATTGGATTGTTTCCTCGCCCCGTGCAAGGCCTGGTGGATGGGCTTTTCAGTTTGAAAACGAATGGTACCCTGATGTTGACGATACGGCGGCGGTTGTGACAGCGTTGGCCAAGCTTGCAGAAGATCTTCCGGCTGACCAGGATGAAGCAATCCGGCGGGGGAGTGAATGGACCTTGGCCATGCAAGGGTCAGATGGTGGATGGGGTTCCTATGACAAGGATAACAATCGCCTCATCTTTAACAAAATTCCCTTTGCCGACCATCAAGCCCTCCTTGATCCCAGTACGGCAGATTTGGCTGGCCGGTCCTTAGAAATGTTGGGAACTCTTGGGTATGATCGGTCTCATCCTGCGGTGGATCCTGCTCTTGAATTTTTACGACGTGAGCAAGAAGCTGATGGGAGTTGGTATGGCCGATGGGGTGTCAATTATATATATGGAACATGGTGTGTGCTGGCAGGGCTTGAGGCGATTGGTGAAGATATGTCCGCCCCATGGATTCAGAAAGCCGTCATGTGGGTCGAGTCCAAACAAAACGTCGATGGGGGTTGGGGAGAATCTTGTTGGTCTTACGCTGATCAAGCGTTGGCTGGTGAAGGAGAAAGTACACCCTCTCAAACTGCATGGGCTATCATGGCCTTATTGGCGGCTGGCGTTTCCGACTCATTGAATGTGGTTCGTGGCATCAATTTCCTGCTTCGGCACCAGCGGGAAGATGGGACTTGGCACGAACGGCACCATACCGGTACAGGTTTCCCTCGGGTGTTTTACCTGCGATACCACGGCTATTGTCAATACTTTCCGATGTGGGCCCTGGCCATGTATCAAAATATCCGAACCTTCGGGCGGACCAAAGCTGATGAATTGCGGCAGGTCGAGAAAGAAAAGCGATTTCCTCACAAAACCTTGTAGATTATCGTCACTCCTCTTGCTCCCCAGTTCTCTTCTTCTTGGCCGGAGTCCCACCTGAGCAGGATAGCCATTTTTACGGCGACCAGATGGGAGTTCAATGCTGTTCGCCGAGCCTTCCACTGGGATTGCGTAAAACAAATCGGCGGCTTTCGGTGTGTTATCGGCCAAGAACATCGGTTGCAGATTTTTCTCATTAAAACCGGCGTGGGATTGGATAATGCGAAGGCAGCTTGCCGGGCTGCTATCGCCAGTGGTCAATGGGACCTCATGATTTCGTCTGGTTTCGCGGGGGCTTTGGGGTCTTCCCCAATAGGAGAGGTGTTGGTTGCGAACCAGGTTCTTTTTTATCCCCTTGACGCTGAGAACCTCCTTGTCGCCGATCCGATTGACTGCCACCCGGCGGTTTGTGCAAAGGCCTTCCAAGTGGCAAGGGTGATTGGAGAAGCCCCACGCCTGGGCCTGATTGTTACTGTCCCAAGGATCGTGTGTCTGGGTGTCGAGAAGAGCCAACTCGCCAAACAGACCGAAGGAATCGGTCTGGATATGGAGAGTGCCGTGATCGGCGCCCTTGCCCGTGAACACCACTTGCCATTTCTTGTCGTCCGAACCGTATCCGATCTTGTTAATGAAGACTTTCCTGTAGATCTCAATCTTTTTCGAGCCTCCAAAGTCGGGCGACGGGGCTTGGCTTTCGTATTGACCCGTCCAAGTGCGTGGATGGGATTTGCGAGGCTCGGAAGGCAAATGTTCCTTGCTTCCAAGCAAATCACACGATTCTTTGAAGAATTTCTTCGCCAAGTAGGACAAGACGGTCTCCCTATTCCCAATGGGGGGTAGACCTTCCGCTGCGTAGGTATGAAAGTTTTGATCTATATCGGGAGTAGCACCCTTTCCCTTTTAGAGGAAATAGGGCGAATGTTTCTTTTTCTTCTCCAAGCCATTGCCTGGATTTTCCGTCCCCCCTTTCGGCCAGCTCGGATCCTCAACCAACTTTACTTTATTGGGTTTAAGACGACCTTTGTTGTGACTTTGACGGCCATCTTCACCGGCATGGTTCTAGCTCTCCAAGGGTATTATTCTCTGAGGAAGTTTGGAGCCGAAGGTCTGCTGGGCTCAGCGGTGGCCTTAGGCATGATACGGGAGCTTGGTCCGGTCCTAGGCTCTCTGATGGTGACGGCTCGATCGGGTTCTGCGATGACAGCTGAGATTGGCATCATGCGGATTACGGAACAAATTGATGCGATGGAAACAATGGCCGTGAACCCCATTCAGTACCTTATCGCTCCCAAGATCGTCGCTGGGGTGATGGCCGTCCCCTTGTTGGTGGCCATCTTTGATATCGTGGGCATTTTTGGTGGATACCTCGTTGGAGTAAAATTGTTAGGAGTGAGCTCCGGGTCTTTTTGGAGTTCCATTGAGTCGGAAGTCGGATGGAGTGATGTGTATGGCGGGTTCCTCAAGTCCATCAGTTTTGGACTCATTGTCACCTGGGTATGCTGTTACAAAGGCTTTTATACTGAAATGAGTGCGGAAGGGCTGGGAAAGGCAACCACCCAAGGGGTAGTTTTGTCTTCGGTTCTGATTTTAGTCTGGGATTATTTTCTCACCTCCGTGTTGCTCTAACGGGCCATGAGAGAACTTGCTAGAATGTTGACAGAGGTGTGAGCTCGTGAGAAAAGACGAGTAAAGGAAGCGTGCATAGGGCGTAACCACTATGATTACAATGAGGGGCGTGGAAAAGGGATTTGGCCAACAGGAGGTTCTTAGGGGTGTGGACCTTGAAATCCCTCCTGGGCAGCTCACGACCATTATTGGCCCTAGCGGGGAAGGGAAGAGCGTTCTCCTCAAACACATGATTGGTCTCCTTAAGCCTGATCGTGGCGAGGTGTGGGTCGATGGGGTTGAAATCTCTCGGCTGAGGGGCCCATCGTTGGACAAAGTGCGCAAACGATTTGCGATGCTCTTTCAATCCGCCGCCTTGTTCGATTCCATGAATGTGTTTGACAATGTGGCTTTTCCTCTTCGTGAAAAACGGTTGGCTTCGGAATCCAAGGTGCCCCGGATGGTCAATGACATGCTGGAACGAGTGGGCTTGGGGGAGATGGGCCATAAATTCCCAGCCGAGCTCAGCGGTGGGATGAAGAAACGTGCCGGTCTCGCACGTGCCTTGGTTGTGGGCCCAGAAATTATTTTGTTTGATGAACCGACCACCGGGCTTGATCCGCTGATGGCGAGGACGATTCATAACCTTATTCGTTCCATGCACCAGGTGTTTGGATTTACCGCGATTATGGTGAGTCACCAAGTTCCCGATATCTTCCCAATCTCTGATTGGGTAGCCATGCTCAAACATGGTAAAATTATTGCAATGGCCCGATCGAGAGATTTTCAGGGCTTAACCGACCCCGTGGTTCGGGAATTTGTTTTAGCGGGCGAGATGCCCGGGCCCTCCTCTGTCGAGGGACCAGGGCAGAACTAATTATTTTGGAGGCAGCTCAGGGGGGAGGACTCCTCCTTTCGAGCTCGCTGACAGGAGTTTCGATGCAACGCGGTCGCCTTGAATTAGCAGTGGGCGTGTTTGTTGTGTTAGGGATCCTCTCCATGGGGTATCTGGCGCTTAAGTTGGGAAAGCTGGAACTCGTAGGCGGGGGATACTATGACATTCATGCTGAATTTTCTTCTGCCTCAGGCTTAAAACCCGGGGCACCAGTGGAAATTGCTGGAGTGCAGGTGGGCCGGGTTAAAACCATTGGTTTGAACGACTCCCAAGCTTCGGTCACCCTGGCTCTCCAGAGTGGAATCGAAATCTATAGCGATGCTATTGCGTCGATCAAGTCCCGGGGTATTATAGGCGAGAAATTTATGGAGCTGTCGCCTGGCGGGTCTGGGGACCTTCTGCGTACGGGGGATACAATCCTGGATACTGAAGCCGGTATTGACTTGGAGCAAGTCATTAGCCAGTTCATTCATGGGAATGTAGAATGATCATGGGCTTCAGTGTGGCCTGTCAGTGAAGGGAAGACAAGCATTTGAGAATCAACAGCCAGGGTTTGATCTTCAGACAACGGGGTAAGGCCTTCGGTCTCTCTCTCGGGCTGAGCTTCATTTTTCTTGGTGTTCTTTTCAGTCTCGGTGCCGGAGCCGTTGAACCCGGATCCGCTACCGAAGCGGTCAAGAGGACGATCGAGGAAGTGCTTGCCGTTCTTAGTGATGAAAACCTGAAGAAACCTGAACGTGCTGAGGAGCGACGCACTTTGCTGGAGGAAGTGATTGGAAAGCGGTTTGATTACGCCGAAATGGGAAAGCGGACCTTAGGACGTCACTGGAAGAAGCTCACGGAAAAGCAACAGGTGGAGTTTGTTGCACTATTTCAACGATTCCTTTCGAATTCCTATTCTGGGAATGTGGATGGCTATGCTGGTGAACAAGTTAAGTATCTCAAGGAGCGACGGAAGGGGGATTTTGCAGAAGTTCAAACGAAGATCATTTCCAAAAAACTGCGGATTCCGCTGGATTACCGGCTCCTGAAAAAATCCAACGAATGGCGTGTGTACGATGTCGTCATTGATGGAGTCAGTCTCGTGAAAAACTTCCGTGGGCAATTTTCGAGAATAATTAAATCCTCCTCCTACCAGGGCCTCATTCAAAAGCTCCGAGCCAAAACCGGTCAAAATCTTACCCAGTAACCCCTTTTTCCCTCAATGTTGTCTTTACACCGTCGACTGACCCTAGTCGTTCTGCTCTGGGTCTTTGGTGTGGAGGTTTCCTCAGGTCCTCTTTTTGCGGAGGTCTCTTATTTTCCCATTCCAGCCATCTCTTCCTCCAAAAATGATGGGAATGACATTGGCCTGATTGTTCCGATTTTGGAATCCAAGCCTGATGGAACCTTAACTTCCTTAACCGCGCCCATGATCATCCACAATTCCCTTTTAGGAGTACGGGGGACGTT
Organism: Nitrospinota bacterium; assembly: GCA_022572725.1. Classification (GTDB taxonomy): domain Bacteria; phylum Nitrospirota; class Nitrospiria; order Nitrospirales; family UBA8639; genus JACZVJ01. Next base: position 26,941 of record JACZVJ010000026.1, read on the forward strand.
CAATTATTTTAAATATTGGTCGGCTGGAAGGGAGCTGGAATTTGTGGGTTCATTGACGGAAGAAATTGAGCGGAAAATCAAGCTTCGCTATTCCGATCCTGGGTTTATTCATGGACTGTTTGCGGTTGATGTTGGGGCCCAATTTTTTAAGAATGCCACCGACCGATTTTTCGGGTTCGGTCAGACATCCCCCGAGAACGCTGAAACCAACTACACCGCTAAAGAATTCGTTGTAGATGTGAATTTCGGGTTGTATCTCAATGAAGTAACCAGAGTTACTCTCATTCACCGATATCGCCAGGTAGAGGTCCAGGAGGGAGGAGTCGACAACCTCGCATTTACCGGTGATGTGTTTCCGAGAGTACCTGGCTTAGGGGGGGCTTCGATTTTAGGCCACCGGCTCATCTTTCATTACGATACCCGTGACAACTTGACCACCCCGACAGCGGGCATGCGATTCACGGCTTATGCGGAATTAGACCAGAATTTCCAACGGGAAAGTACCGATGATCCCGTGTACTTCAAATATGGGGTTGATATCAGAAAGTTATTTCCCACTCCGTCCAAACGGGCTATCCTGGTCATTCGCGGAAATATCCAACTGACGTTTGGCGATGGGATTCCCTTTTACGAGCGGAGTTCCCTGGGAGGGGAAAATAATTTGCGGGGGTTTGGAGAGGACCGGTTCATTGACAAACATCTTGTCGTAGTAAATATTGAGGAGCGCTTTCATGTTTTTGGCATGAACATGTTTAATGTGAACACCGAATTCGAAATCGCTCCTTTTGTCGATATGGGCCGAGTCTATAACACGTTTAATTATCGACAGTTCAATGAGTATGAGATTACGCCAGGTATTGGATTTCGAGGGATTGTTCGCCCTAATCTTGTTGGGAGGGTGGATTGGGGGTTGAGCAAGGATGGTGGAGCGGTCTTTGCAGGCCTTGATTATCCATTTTAATCGCGTCGTCACCTTTTGTTTGGTCCTGATGTTCCCTTATGATATGGGGATGAAGTTTGGAGAACTTGCCTTGGTTTCCTGGTGCGAATTCCCATAAGGCTCTGGACGTTCTCCAACGTGCTGTTACCGGGGACAACACCTATGTCCATGCCCATCTGAATTTGGCCAAACTCTGCATCAAGAGAAATCAGTTTGCCGTGGCAAAAGAGAATTGCTTTCGATTCAGGAAAGCCAGCAAACCTCACGATTCTACGCATGGGACCAGTGGTACAAGCCTGGAGTGGTTCGACTCCTTCTCCAATCTGAAAGAAAATCCAGGCGAGACCATAGATGGTGACCTCCTGGATGACTATCCTCCAGTATGATAGTGTCCCTCCTATGACTTCGTCGGTGTGAGATGTAGGTGGAGAACCCAAATTAGTTGGGCCTGTTTTCAATTTTTCTCATGGGTTGCCCCATTTAGAATTTGTAAGCGCCGACGATATCTTTTAACCTGTCAACCCAATTTAGAAATGTCCTCTTCCTCCCAACGTAGAAATGTCCGGTTTATGTGATGGCCGCCGCCGTGCGTGGTTCGCGTTCCGGCCGCAGGCGTCTGCGCCACGGATGATCCCGCGCTGGCGTGACCGGGCGCCGAGCGGGGTGGACCGTGAGGACAGTGGCCGCCTTCACGGGACGCGCCGCAATGACGTGATAGGTGAGCGCCCGACCGTGGTGGGTGATCCGCATCGAGCCATCGATCCGCTCTTCCACCAGGACATGGGTCGCTCGCACATTGGTCTGGACCTGATAGAGCTGCCCGTGGTGCGCGATGGTCCAGTCGCGGCGTAAGACCCGGGTGGTGTGCAGACACAGGATGCGATCCAGCTCCCGCTGCGCCGGACGTGATCGATGCAGATCGGCGGGCTGGGCCGGCGGCACGGCAAACCGCTGGTTGTAGCTCGGCAGATAGCGCGCCAGGAACCGGTTGGCCTCGTCGATCGTCGCGACCTCCGCCAGCCGCATTTCCTTGATCACCCGGTCCTGGAAGGTGTGAAACAGTCGCTCGACCCGGCCCTTGGCCTGTGGCGAGTGGGCCGGGATCAGCTCGACCCCCAGTTTGCCCAACGCCCGCCCAAACTGACTCCTGGGTTCCACCCCAGCCAGCTGCTCTTCCACCGTGGGCGTGGCGGGCGATTGATAGGTCGAATGCTTGTCCGCATAGACGGCCAGCGGAAGCCCATGCTGCCGAATATAGCGTTGGAAGCTGTCCATCGCGGGGATCGTCCCTTCATACTCGTAGAAGCGGGCAAAGACCCGGCTGCTCGCATCGTCGATGTACGCCATCAGCACACACCGCGGGCCACGCCCCTCGAACCAGTCATGGTGCGAACCATCGAGCTGGAGCAACTCCCCCAGGTGGGGTCTCCGCTCCCGCCACGCCCGGTGCGGCCGCTTCCGTCG
>JACZVJ010000026.1:29443-30962 GCA_022572725.1 Nitrospinota bacterium
TTTCTTCTCCATCGCCTGGCGGATCACATGGACCCGCCGGAGTTCCTTGACGCTCATGATGACTCTGTCCTCTCCGACCATCCGGCCCTCCTTTCAAGGACCGACAGTCTAGCAGCGAAGAGGACATTTCTATGTTGGCCAAAGCGGACATTATCATTTTGGGATTACACAACAAAAACTCTTCCGGTAATTTTTGAAGTAGACAATCCCAACCACAGCCTGAAGGTGGGCATGCATGCAGACGTGTTTATTGAAACAGGAGAAAAGGCTGAAAGTGTGGTCATTTCGTCAACTGCTGTGCTGCACGAAAGTGGGAAAAAAGTGGCTTTTGTCCAAACCGGCGGAGAGACGTTCGAAAAACGGTTCATCACGACCGGTATCACTACCAGTCTTGAAGATGAAGAGGTCGTACAGATTCTGGAAGGCATTAAAGCTGGGGAACGCGTGGTCACCAAGGGGGCTTATGCGATCAAGCTGGCTGCGGCGTCTGGCAAAATTCCAACCCATGCTCATTAACGAAATTGGCCCACTAGGGCAAATTCCTTTTGATATTCCACGGGAAAAATACATGGGAACAGCATGATAGCGGTTATTGAGTGGTCATTAAAAAACAGGCTGTTGGTTTTGGCGGTGTCCCTGGCCACGCTCGTGACTGGAGTCATCCTAGCCAGGAGCATGCCTGTGGACGTGTTCCCCAACCTGACCGCTCCCACCGTCACCATTCTGACTGAGGCCGCATCCCTCGCGCCGGAGGAAGTGGAAACCCTGGTGACCTTGCCTATCGAAACCGTCATGAACGGAGCTACGGGTGTTCGCCGGGTGCGCTCCGCTTCCTCTATTGGCTTTTCCATTGTCTGGGTCGAATTTGACTGGGGCACAGATGTGTACCGGGCACGCCAAATCATCAGTGAGAAACTGCAACTCGTGGGAGGCCGACTGCCTCCTGAAGTGGGCCAACCAGTCCTCGCGCCCATTTCTTCCATTATGGGAGAGATTTTGTTTCTGGGGGTACGGGGGCCCGATTTCCGGCAAGCCCGAACCCTCGCCGATTGGGAGATTCGGCGACGTCTGCTGGCCATTCCTGGCGTGGCCCAGGTGATCCCGATTGGAGGGAACGTCAAACAATATCAAGTGCTGGTTTCCCCGCAACATCTTCAGAGTTCCCACCTCTCTTTATCGGATGTGGCACATGCGCTTGAACAGTCCAATACGAATGCGACGGGTGGCTTTCTCCTTTCATCCGGCCAGGAACATTTGGTGCGGGGCATCGGCCGAATTCATTCGCTGAATGATATCCGCCAGACGGTGGTGGACTACCGAAAGGAAGGGCCTATTCTCCTCGGTCAAGTGGCCGATGTGAGGATTGGCAATGCCTTAAAGCGCGGCGAAGGCTCTGTCAATGGTCAACCTGCCGTGGTCATGGCCATTCTGAAGCAGCCTGAGGCCAATACGCTGACCCTGACTCAACACATTGACCTCGTCCTCGATGAAATCGAGCCGCGGTTGCCCGCGGGATTCA
>JACZVJ010000110.1 GCA_022572725.1 Nitrospinota bacterium
GCAAGTTACGAGGAATTCAGAGGAAACCTAAATTTTCAAATCCCCCTAACCCCCTTTTTCAAAGGGGGGATCTCGGTGGTCACCCCGTAGCAAGATACGGGGAACAGCAAGTTTAGAAACTAGAGCCTATACTGGAAATTACTGTGGCAAATACGGATAAGGGTGTCAAGCGGATGGATCTGCCAATCGCCCCAAATTGGTTGACTCTTTTTTCCCCTTGCCGTTATCCTCACCCGTCCATTTTCCCCGTTTTCCCACGAATACAACTTATACTTCTTATACCTCTTCTACACCTCACTCGCAGGTTATTAAGGTCTGATTATTTCATCGATCACACCACAAATGGTACAGGGAAGAAATTGATGTTTCGTTTGATTGTGAGATGGCTTGTCATCCTTCCCATCATACTGACAACCTCCCTTGGCAAGGAAGTCGAGGCATCCGTCAACCTCCCGCTTCACCATTGGGTGTACCCTGCAATCGAGCGCCTCAATGCTATGAACATCATTGATCGCGCCATGATCGGAGCAAAGCCGTATAGCCGAAAAGAAGCGGCAAGGTACGTCGCCCGGGCATTGCACCGCATTCGGACCAATCAGATTTCACCTGACGGGCGGGAGGCTGTTGCAGAACCGCTTCTTAAAAGGCTTATGCAAGAATTGCGGCCTGAGCTTATAGGGCTAGGTGCCGTTTCAAACCATTACGGGAAAATGCCTTCTGACATTCGATACGGCCTGGGCTTTCGCCAGGAGGTTGGAGGTTTCTTTGTCGACAATGATCCGGTTCGATTTCGCGAAAACCGAGGTGGGGAATATTATGCCGATGGGTTTCAGTCTCAGACATCCCTTCGGGGCTGGGTGGAGTTCGGTGACATACTCGCACTAACTGCCCAGCCCAAATTTTATAGCGATGCAGATTCACTGGGGCTTGAAAATAGCAACCAGGTGTGGATGAAGGAACTGACCGCCAAGCTGAGCGCCTTTAACATTGCCTTGGAGGTTGGACGGGGTAGCCTCTGGTGGGGCCCCGGTTTCCATGGGGCATTGCTCCTCACCGACCATGCCTTTCCTCTTGACTTAATCAAGCTTGAAAGCGATGAACCCTTCCGACTGCCTTGGGTTTTTCGCTCCTGGGGAGAATGGAAAATTAATAGCTTTCTCACCCGCCTTGAGCGGGACCGGGACTTTCCCCGTGCTAATGTGTTTGGTCTGCGAGTAAGTTTTTTACCCACCAATTGGTTAGAACTGGGATTTTCCCGGCTCACCCAATACGGGGGGCATGGTCAAACCGGAAATATCTCCTTCCCTAAGACAATTTTTGAGGTCTATACCAAAAGTCTCGGCCCTGACGATTTCCAGGATGTGTCCCTGAATACGAATGACCAAAGTTCCCTGGACCTTAGAATCCGCCTTCCTCGAGTTCCTTACCTTATTCCGTTCCCCGCCGGCATGCAGTTTTATTATGAGATGGGATCGGAGGATGCTTTTCCAGGATCTGATACCCCAGCCATTCTGGTAGGTTTGTACATTCCCCAAGTGTCTCGAAATAGCTCAATGGACCTGCGCATTGAATATGCCGACACGGACTTAACCCGTCGGACGGGCAATTCAGGCCGACAAAGGGTATGGTATGGAAATGGCATCTATAGGACTGGTTTGCGATTTAAAGGACAACCTCTCGGCCATCATATGGGAACGGACGCCATAGATCTTTTTATTCGAAGCACCCGATTTCTCACCAAGGACATTCAACTTGGAGCGAACTTTAATTATCAGGAACGTGACCGGGGGCAACCTTTCAAAGAGAAGAAGCGTGAAACAGCCATTGATTTGAACTGGTGGATATCTAATCAATTGCAACTTCAGGTTGGGTATACCTACCAGCGAATAAAAAATCCTGGACAGGTGACCAGCATCAACCCCTTTGTTGAGACCTTTGCGGCTGGCGTGACCTCCAAAAATCATCTTCTTTGGGGAAGCCTCACTGTGGAATTTTAAGGATCCCTACTCATTCCCCCCTGTTCAGAATATGGGGACTGGCTCCGGCCCAGAAGGGGAACAGTCCCCGCCGGAGCCAGGGCCTATTTTCATGATGCATGGGTGGGCCCGAGGCCCTTGTGGACTCTTTAGTCCTCGGAAAGGATTTCGCTTTCGCCTTGAGTTTGGTAGTACTGTGAAATGGAGGAAAAGATTCTATCGGCTGCGTTGACAGCCTTCTCAGACAACTCTTTCCCATAGAACTGATGGGGATACCCGCTGGGAAGCCCGTTCGGATACCGCGATGGGATATAGTGGAGATCGAGACTCCTGCCTTCTTCAAGCAATTCCAAGACTGGTTTGACTTTCTTCCCGCTCCCCTCGATCATCTCGACCAGCGAATGAGTCAGAAGGGCTTGTCGTCTGGCACCCAGGTAATAGAGAAGAGATTTCAACGCCTTTTCTCCCGCCTGCTGGGCCAAAAAACAGGCCGTATCGTGAAAGCCCCCTTCAATATTCCACCGGGCGGCCCGCAAGTCGTAGAGAGCCTGTTGAAACCAGCGTCTGGATTCAGCCTTCCGCTTGCCGGGCATAGATCAATTTTGCCTCTTCCTCAATCATTTCGGCGAAGGCGTTCCCATCCCGCTGCATGGCTGCAAATTCCTCCGGGGTATAGACCAGGATGTCCACGCCTCCAATTCCAGGAGGAAGGAGCTTTGCCACTTTTTCCAAACGCTCGAAAAAGGGCTCAGGGGTTTGTTTGATGATGACGAGATCCAGGTCACTCAGTTCATCCTGTTCGCCTCGCGCCCATGCTCCAAACACATACACCCGCTCAGGCTGATAGGATTTCAGGGCCTCGACAACCTTGTGGAGTTTGGCTTCCGACTTTTCTTTTTTCATGAGGGTTGCCGAATGAGAAAATGGGGACAGGCACCGGCACAGAAGGGGGACAGCCCCTAATCAGGACAGTGCCCGCCGGAGCCAGTCCCCATTTTCTAAGCAGACGAACTGCCAAAAGTGCAGACTTTTACAGTCCGCGAGCCACAAGGTCATGAAGGTGAACCATCCCAACGACTTTTTCCTGACGATCAAGGACGGGCAACACGGAAATGGGCTTTTCCCGCTTTTCCATCAGCTCCAGTGCATGAAAGGCTTTTTCCTCAAGATAGACAAAGTTGGGTTTCGGGTTCATCACGTCTGAAATCGCCATGGTGAAAAAATCCTGTCCGCTTTCCAACACCCGTCTGATGTCGTAATCCGTGACCAATCCCAAAAGATGCTGATTGTCATCCACCACCGACACGGCACCGGCCCGCTTGCTGGTTATTTCATACAGCATGGTCCGCGCATCACTGGATACATGGATCATGGGGTTCGCCTCACCAGCTCGCATCATGTCACCGACGGTCAGCAAAAGACGTTTGCCAAGCTGCCCTCCAGGATGGAACAGGGCGAAATCAGCCGGTTGAAAGTTCCGCAACTTCATCAGAGCCATGGCCATGGCATCTCCGAGGACAAGAGCCGCGGTGGTACTACAGGTTGGTGCCATGTTGAGGGGACAAGCCTCTTCCTCGACGGGGGTCACCAGAACAAGATCAGAATTTCGAGCCATGGTCGATTGGGCCTGTGTGGTGATCGAAATCACCTTTGCCCCGATCTTCCGAACCACAGGCAGGAGGGTCACTAATTCCTCACTCTCTCCTGATTTTCCAATGGCAATCAGAACATCTTCTTTCTTGAGAATCCCCACTTCGCCATGTAACCCATCCGCCCCATGCATAAACATGGCCGGGGTGCCGGTAGAGACCATGGTGGCCGCGATTTTTTGAGCGATAATCCCCGATTTTCCTACACCGGTCAGGATCACCTTCCCCGCGCAGGTATAAAGCAGCCGGATGGCTTCCTCAAAATCAGGGCCAAGATTGTTTCGCAGCTCAGCGATGGTCTTGCCTTCAAGGTCAATCACCCGCCGCATTTCTTCCAAAATATCCATGCCTCGACCTGTCCTTTCTTCTACATAACGACATCAGTCCTTTCCTTTTTGTCATTCCGGGCTTGACCCGGAATCCAGTTCCTTCCTGGATTCCCGCATTCGCGGGAATGACAGAGTGTGCAGTGAAGAATGCCGCCGTGTATAGCTTGTCCCCCAATTCAAAACAACACCAGTCTTTTAAGAATCCAACTGGTTAACAAATTTAGCCCGAATTCGACCACATACTACGTTATGAGTCAATGGATCTAGGTTTTAGTCCCCCTCGTCCTTGATCAACTGATTGTTCAAAACCACCTCATCCCTGGTGAAGATCCGGTTCAAGAGTCGGAAATGAGCACTGGAATCGGTCACGGGCACAAGCTGATGCTGCCGGCTTATGGAAAGGGTATAACGCAAAGCAGCAGAGGTCTTCACCAGAGCAAATCCATATTCGAAGGCATACCCTTCTGTTAAAGACAACGGCTTCAGGCCCAAAGCCTGAAGGGTTTCTACTGTCAAGAGATGTTTCTCATGTTTTTGGTCGATCAGCGAAAGAAACGCTGCAGGGCCGGGCACCACCGTTGATCCGATCCGCATCGTATGGGAAAAGCCGAACAAACCTCGCCGGAACTGTCGGTCGTTGGCTAATGATTCATGAAAGTAACCGCGCCACACGTCATCAGCCAAATCCCCATTCACCGCCGATTTTATCTCTGGGGAAAGACCTCCACTCACTTGGTACCCCTGGACAATCCGGCCCGTCTGCAAGAACTCAGGGAAATAGTCTCCCATCCGGTCGGAAACGGCCAATGTCCCAATCATGGGGGTGAGCTGTAAGGCCATGAAGTCACAAAAATGTACCTGTTTATATTCAGCCAAAAGGCGATGGAGGGTTTGCTGGCGACAAAGATGGAAGGGATAATAGAGGGCGTTCACAGCACGTCATTCTAACAAATGCCACCTACCCCAATGACCAATGATGCGGTGACAGCATGGAGCCCTTCACCTTGTCCAGACAATCACCAGGAAAGGATAAAGTATTTTCCTTTTTGGTCTACTCGCTTTGGTTTGCCAATCCCGCTACACTGAATTTTCATGCACACTCCCAAGGCAACAACACGGCTTCGGCTAAAAACCCGTCGGGCTATCGGCGAAGCTTTTCAAGCACTTGATTATAAGGTCTTGGGAACCATTTATTGTGAAGAAGGGGGGGAAGCTTTTTGGAAAGATCGTCGAGACCCATGCCTGCGGATGGGAACAAAAATCGCCGGCGCGTTACGCAATCGCTTGCATCCCACCGGACGAAGCCTTTACGTGGGAGCCGGCGTGGCGGAACTCCCCATGTTAATCATGGAAACCCTGGAGCTGAACCGAAAAGTTGAGGCCTATAACCTCCGCAAAGAAGAAGTTGATGTGCTCAATGAGGCCTGCCATTCCCTCTCGTTTCGCATTCAAGCCGGAGAGGCACAATCAGCCACAGGATCATTCGATCATATCTGGGTAGCTAGTGTGCTGAATGATCCGGAGCGTTTCCCTGAACTCTCAGCTCTTTCGTATGGTCGAGCGAACCCTTTCACCTTTGACCCGGCTGCCTTCACCCATGAAAGAGAAAAAGCCAGGGCCATGATAGACCGTTGCCTCCAGAAATTGATTCGACCTGGCTTGGTGACGACCTCGGTGGAAGAAATTCCTTGGATCACCAACTGGTGCACTCAACACCGCACACCCTATCTTGTTGACGAACACGAATATCCTACCGCCATCGTCGGGGACCCGGTTTGCTTCATCCGGGCAGGATGACAGAGTATACGACCAGGTGACAGGAGAGACAGCGAGGAACAGCCTACGGTAGCTTTCGTGCTCACACCAAAAACCTTCGGGGTGCCCTTACAATGCCGTCAGTAGGAATTGGGTTGATCGGGTTGGGCCATCACGGCCTGCGATATGCCACTCACCTGCTAGAGCCTATACCCCAGGGGAGACTGGTCGCCGTGTGCCGGCGAAATGAGGAGATGGGGAAAGCCTATGCCACACAGCATGGTCTCCGTTTCTACCAGGACTACCGTGACCTCATCGCAGATTCCCATGTTGAAGCGGTCATTGTGGTGACCTCACCAACCCTGACCCTTCCCATCGCACTTGAAGCCGTTCGACACCACAAGCCGTTGTTGATCGAAAAGCCTCTGGCCGTGACAGGGGAGCAAGCCCGCGAAATCGTCGATAAAGCCGATCAAGCCCACGTGCCGATCATGACGGCTCATACGCTTCGGTATGAGAACTCAATTCTGGCTATGAAAGAAGCTTGCAGGGACATCGGCGCGCGGCAGTACCTGGTCTTAACAAACCGCGTGGAAAAGACTCGGCAATCGGATCGACCAGCAGGACAAAGAGGAAATCGTGGGGTTCTCCTCGAGATTGGGATTCATTTATTGGACATGGTCCGATTTTTAACCGGTGAAGAAGTCCGGGAGGTTTTCTGCGAGATGGGTGATGCTGGCCAAAACAGCCCGGAAGAACGTGCATGGGTCCACCTGAAGACTGACAGCGGGCTTCCTTGCCTCCTAGATGTCTCGTGGATGAGTGCCAGCCGGGTCACCCGGGCGGAGATCATCGGGGAAACCGGCCAGTTGGTAGCCGATTGGACCTCTCATTCCCTTTACCATATTTTCAAAGGAGGCCAAACGCAAAGAAAATCCTTTCCCCCCGATTCCACGATCCCCAAGGTGGTCTCTGGATTTCTGGATGCTATCCTGAAAGGAATCCCCATGCCGATTTCCGGGTTGGATGGTCAACGAGCCGTAGAAATTGCCGACGCGTGTTACGAATCGGCTCACAGTGGCCAAGTGATTCAACTGTCACGGGAGCAGCACTCAGCTCGCTAACATTGGCCGCCAGGCATCTCCTGGCGACGACTGGCAAAGACCGCATGGAGATCCTGCCCTTTTGCTGCTAACTGGCGACGGGCCATCAGATACGTGCGCTGCACAATTTCCCAATCCCCTGGCTTGAGGTTATAAGCAGCAAAGGCCTCCCGCAAATCTGGTTGATTCCACAATGAGTGAGACGTCGAATAGTCCACCAAGGCTTCCAGGGTTTCAGACGTCCAGCCGATTTCGTGAAAAGCTTGACTCACAGCACCGGCACGCTCACCGAGTTGAGCCTCCACCGCTGCCGAAAAAAAATTACGCACGGCTGGACTGGAACTTTTCAAAAAAGCGGCTTGGAATTGGATAAGCGCGCGGATCAGTTGGTTGGCCTCCGGACTGGATTCTGGAGGAAGCACCTGAGCCTTTTCAAACACGGCGAGAAGGGCCATAACTGATCCAATATGCTGCCGTGGAACCCGAGAGGTTTTGATTGAAGGACTACGAGCGGGCGGAATAAAAATTTCGTTTCGGTCGCTATACGACCCACCAGGCGTTGGACCACCGCTGATGACGTAGAAGCGCTGATCCAGGACCGCCGACCCAAGACCATGACGGGCCGTAGGCATGGGAGGCATAGCTTGCCAGGTATTAAGTCGAGGAGAATACCGTTCGTTGGCATGAAAGGTCCCCCCCACCGACTCCCCACCTACGACATAGATCCACCCATCGATCACTCCAGCCGTAATACCACTTCGGGCAGTTGGCATATTGGCCTTCGTCTTCCATTGGTCATGCGCTGGGTCATACTCTTCCACCGTTGTTAAATTATCACGGTAACTCAAGCCAACCCGCCCACCAATGGCATATATACGTCCTCCTAAAGAAACAGCCGTCAAGTGATCGCGTGGAGTAGGAAGGGGGCCCACTGAAGCCCAGGAATCCGTAATGGGATCATACATCTCGACCGCATTGGGATTACTTTCCCCATCGTATCCCCCAATGGCATAGAGTTTGTTCTCCAAATTAACGACAGCCAGCCCTCCTCGTGCCGTGGGCATACCAGCGCGCTCTATCCATTCATCTCGGCCAGGATCATATGTGAACACATGGTTGACCGGATTCCAGATTGAAAAGCCGGCAGCGGTAAAACCACCAACAACATATAATTTCCCATTCAGTTCGGCTGCTCCGGCATGATGGAGGCCAAGTGGTAGCGGGGCCTTGGTCGTCCATTTGTCTTTGGTCGGGTTATAAGCTTCAACACGTTTGCTCACGGTTAAGCCCAAAAGATTTGAAAAACTTGGCGCACTGAATCCCCCCACCACATAGATGATTCCGTTCACTGCTGCCACAGCTACTTCCGTCCGCTTCGTGGAAGCAGGAGCACCCGTAATCCAATGCCCTTGATCCGGGATCGCCCCCAGTCCTCCATTGGCCCACCCCAGCCAGAGAACCATGAGAAGACTGAGAACCACCGATCTTTTTATTCCCCTCACCCCACCTACCAACATTTTACGCATCCCTCAATGATGAAAAACCTCCATTGATCAATGTCTTTCTGTGGTAAACCTCGAACACCCTGTCCCTTCTATACATTCATTCGCATTGAAATACTTGCGTGTTGTAGATACGGCACGGCGGGATGCGTATTGTGACCATACGACTTTTCCACCTTAAACTTATTTGCTGGGACGCGCTTTACCGGCCATAGCCTTTAATTCTGATCCGCATTTAAACGTAACCGTCTTCGAGGCTTTAATCTTAATGACCTCGCCAGTTCCAGGATTGCGACCTTTTCTCGCGGGACGGGATTTGATGGTAAAGGTTCCAAACCCAACTAACCGAACTTCCCCGTCTTTCTTAATGCCGGTTTCAATCGCGGATAGTACGGCCTGAAGCGCACGGGTTGCTGCCGCCTTGGACTCCAAACCAGAAGCCTTGTTGGACGCTAGTTGTTCTACGAGACCTTCTTTTCTCATAACCCTTTTCCCTCCTTCTAAGGTGAGCCTTTGACAATTGCCGTACAAGATATAGGTTTTCCCAATGACTTTTCAAGAAATTTTCGAAAAAAACCTTTGGATAAAATGTTTTGCCCTCTAGTCAGCGTAGGGATTTGACGGCGCTGTGCATGCCGAATTCCTCATCGCTCCTGCCTGAGGCTCATTTATCCGCTCTTGACCGTACTGTCACCACGGATGAGTTTTTTGACCATAGGAGCTTTACGCCCTGATGCCGTCGATCATGATGAAAACCGGGTATTGAAGAAAATGATCCCAGTAGTCCCCTGCCCCGCCCGCTTGAGGATCGGGGGCAAGTGTCATTTTATGGAATGCGACATCGCGAAACCCCGCGTCGTGAAGGGCCGACTCGTACGCCGCAATCGGCAAGTAGTAATTCTCGATCACGATCAATTCGTCGTCTAAGTGGAGGGTAATGACGACTGGAGCTCCTTCATAAGCCGATTCGGGCAACCGGGTCTCGAAGCCGTATTTTCGATAGTCCGGCGGATGAGACTGCCACGTGTACAGTTCAGGGTTGGTGGTTAATGTAACGAACCGACCTCCGGTTTTGATGCGCCGCGCCAGTCCGCGACACATGA